>JAGLDO010000043.1 GCA_023145555.1 Bacteroidales bacterium | reverse complement strand
CTTTTGTTTTTGATTGCACCCAACGTTCTTCGGGTATGAAATCGTGCGGGTTTTCGCCCTGTTTCATTATCACCCGTTAATAAAGTTTGAAGATAGTAAAAAGCTCGCAAACCACCAAAAACCCGCATGTTTTATGACCCGATGTTAGCGGTTGAATGTTTTTCACCCACAATTTTATAAAACATTTTTCTGTATCTTGTAAGAAATCCTTTTTTATTTTCGTCTTATAGGACAAAATTGAATCAATTTATTATGGAAAAAGAATTTACAGAGTTATTATATCAGAATCAAGGTATAGTTCACAAAATTTGCAGTTTGTATTTTAATACTCGTACTGATAAAAAAGACTATAAGCAAGAACTAATTATCCAATTATGGAAAGCTTTTCCAAGTTTTAATAATCAGTCAAAATTCTCAACATGGATGTATCGTGTTTGTTTAAATGCAGCAATTGACATAATTAGAAAAGAAAAAACACAACCCGAATTTGTAAAATACGAGTATCATGATTTCATAACAATCTCGGATTCTAAAAGTGAATTAAGCGAGAATCAAGAAAAGCTTTATCAAGCAATAAATACATTGTCTGATATTGATAAAGCTATAATAACTCTATATCTCGATGAATTCAGCTATAAAGAAATTGCTGAAATCATGGGTATATCAGAAAGCAACACTGGTGTTAAAATAAATAGAATTAAGTCATTAATTTTAAAATCTATTGAAAATGGAAACAAATGAACTAAAAAAAATATGGCAAACATTATCAAGTGAAAATCTCATTGACAAAAGTATTGCTAAAGAAAATATTGAGCGAATCATTAAGTTAAAAAGTAGTAAAACAATCGAAAAATTATCAAAAAAACTAAGATTTGATTATTTAACAAATATCGCAACTGCTATTCTTGTGCTTGTTATCACAATTTTTGCTACACTTTATTTGAATAATAGAAGTCATAGTTTACCTATACAAGGTTATGCTTTCTTAGTATTAGTAATAAGTTATTATGCACTTAAAGCTGTAAGCATAAATTCTAAATTAAAATTACTCAATTTCTCTTATAACACATCTTCAATTCTCGATTCGTTGAATAAGGTCAAAACAAAGTTTGAAAAAATATCAACTAAGGAATCTTTGATAATATATGTATCATTGTCATTATTAACTGTTTTTGCAAATATATTAATCAATGATAAGACAGATTTTTCAAATTTTAATATTAATAGTCTACAAGGTTATGTTTTAATTTTCTCAATCGGCTATCTTGTTTCATTACCATTTATCGGAAAATATTACTTTAATAAAAGGTTTTCTGGAATCATAACAGATTTAAATAATTCTATCGATGAATTAAATTCCAATATCTGATTTTTCGTTGTCCAGATTCCGCTTATTTATTTGATGCGGTTTTCTGGACATTTTACCGCTAACGATTATATAAACACAATTACGTTTATTCTAATTTTAATGTTAAACGGTTTTCGTTCCAAGCCCAATTGTTTTGGTCTTTAAGTAAAAAGCGTTGGTCAGTTAGTAATTCTCCTGACAATTTTAATTTATTGTCTTCTTGTGCTTTTGTAATGTTTGAAGTGATTATAAGCACGATAATTATTGCGGAAATTAAATTTATTCGTTTAATCGTTTTAAATTTTTAGTTATTAAAATATTTCTATTTGTAAAAATCCCAATTCCTATCAAGATAAAAATAACTCCGACACCGAAAATATTCCAGTGAAAATTTTCAGGATAATATTTCACAGAAACCTTAAAAAGGTCATTTACGGGCAGTGACCAAATTTTGACAAATGAATAATGACTTATTATAAAATTAGTGTAATCTATTGTAAATGATATAATGATTATTAAAGAACCTATTATTAATATTAAAAGTTCACGAGTTTTTAATTGAACATATTTATTGCGAAAAGAAAAATAAAGTATTAATAAAGCTAATAATATCATAATAAAAGATAGAATTAACGGGGCTATTACCGGACCAATCCAAGTTACAGGTAACAGAAATAAAATATCCATTGTCATTAAAGATTCTGGCCAATTTATTAACATTTTCAAGAAGATATAATAAAAGATATCCCAAACTGCAAAAGAAAATAAAAAGTAAGCAAACCTTGTGATTGCTGATTTGCCTGTAAGAATACTCACGGATAAAAGCATAAGCATAGAAAAAGCTTCTCTTATTATTTCTATTGTTGCAAGTTCTTTATCAATGGGTTGTAAAGGAAAAACAAACCCACCGGGATAAATAATTTGCCTTAAGTAAATTACGATTGCACTTTCAAAAAAGCCCATAGAGACAGCAAATACTATTATCCAGAATATAGTTTTCAGTTTCATACTTTTAAATTTTTTAATTTATTTTTTATTGAACTTGTTATTAAATCAAAATTCTTAAATGCAATTAAGGCAATTTGATGCCCTTCTTTTGCAAATTCTTTTATGGCTTGTTGTTTGGAAAGCTTATCAAATATCGTCAGGTGTTTTAAATCTTTAAGCATTACATACTTCACTTTTTTACCTTCTGATTGATAATAAAGGTTTATGAGTGTTTCAACACCGAACCTTGAATTTTTCATTTTATCGACAATGGGAAATATGTCTTTTTTTAATACAGCCCTTTCACCGGTAAACGATTTAAAAGGATTTATACTGTAGTCAATTAATGTTTCGGTTGCCTGGCCAAGTATCATATCAGCCTTTTTGTGCACCAATGGCATTACTAATTCAAATAAATGGTCTTCTTTTAAGTTAGACAAATCGGCATCAACAAACACAATAATTTCACCGCTTACATTTTCAATACCTGTTGCGATTGCAAAACCCTTCCCTTTGTTTTCCTCTAATTTAATGTATTTGAACTCGTAATTTTTGCTTAGTTCATTCAAGATATCATCGGTTTTGTCTGTTGAGCCGTCGTTTACTACAATAACTTCATCAAAAAAGTAATCACACACAATTGACACAACATCTTTAATTGTTTTTTCTTCGTTATAAACACAAATTATTACTGATATCTTTTTCATATTTTTGTTTTATTGCTGATTAACTTTTGAACTGTTTTTAACATTAAATCATAATTTTTCATGGCAGTATATGCTATTTCCCAGCCTTCATTAATATAATTTGTTGTTGCTTTGGTAAAAGATACTTTCTTGTATTTATCTTTATGTTTTAATCCAACTAATCTGATAAGCTTTATTGTTTTACCGTTAGAAATAAAATAGAAATACAGAAGTATTTCTATTCCAAACCTTGATTCTTTCATTTTATCAAGAATTGGATAAATATCTTTTTTATACAATGCTCTTTCTCCTGTCAATATTTTTAAAGGGTTTACATCTTTGCTTAAAATATTCACTGTTGTGTAACCCAAAACCATATCAGATTCTTTTTTTAACAGGGGATTTATCATTTGATCAATATACCCTGATATTATCACTGTTTGATCAGCATCAATAAATGCAATTATTTCATTTGTTGCATTTTCAACACCAACAGCCATTGTGTAACCTTTTCCTTTATTTTTTTCAAAATGAATATCCGTTATGTCAATATTTTGTTTAAGTTCTTTTATTATTTTCTCTGTATTATCAGTAGAGCCATCATTTACAACAATTATTTCATTAACAATTGAAGTTTTAGAAACAGATAGAACAACATCTTTAATTGTTTTTTCTTCGTTATAAACACAAATTATTGCTGATATATTTTTCATGATTAGTGACTTTATTTATTAATATTTTTTCTTTATTCGTTATTTAAAAACAATTATTTTTTATTTGATGACTATATTATTTGAATAATATTTTGAGTAATCTGATAAATAAAATACAAGAGAGTGCCCGAATACAAGGTGATAGAGATGTATTTTAAGGCATCATGCATTTTGCCGTTAATTGTCGTACCCTGTACAACTTTTATGGCAATATACTGGCAGGTTAATGTTCCAAGGGCAAAAAAGAAACTGAACAGTGTATAATGCAACAAATCATGCTGAACGATAAATTTTTGATTGACTAAAACGGAAAAACTCAGCCAAAAAGCAAGATAGGTAGGGTTAGAAATATAATAGCTTACTACTATAGCGATGTTTTTTAACAAAGATTTTTCATCTATTTTAAGATTTTTCGCCAGGTCATTATCTTTATTTTCAGGCGTTATATTTCTTTTATTTTTTATATAGGGAAGAATAATTTCTTTTATTCCCATGTAAAGCAAGAATACAAGACCAACTAATTGAAGCACGATTTTTATCCAAGGACTGATTGCTCCAACAGATACTGTTCCAATCAAAAAAAATTCACAGATAAAAAAGTCGGCCAGGGACGAAAGAACAGCTATGGTGAATCCATGCCAAGAGCCTCTGTCAACAACCTTATTCAACATCATCTGTCCCAAAGGTCCCAATGGGACAGAAATTATTAACCCGATACCAAAGGCAATGAAAATCATAACTCTAACCTATAATTTGAGATTTGTAAAAACATTTTTAATAATGGTAAAAATGAGAACGTAGTTAACAAATACGGTTCGTACGATTTGAGAAGCAGCTTTGGCATAATTTATAGCTGCTTTTGGGCGGCTGTATTTTTTGTATTTTCTTACATGAACAAGCCCTTCCAGATCAACAATAATCGTTTGTTTATACGTATTGATTTTGCTTTTAAAATAAAGATTTAGAAGTGTTTCAACTCCAAATTTTGTTTTTCTCATCTTATCAAGAATGGGCAAAATGTCTTTTCGATAAACTGCTCTTTCACCCCCAATCCAATCATCCATTGGACCGGTTATATCCATTTTGGGATTTTCTGCCGGCCTACGTCCGATTACCATATTTGTTTGGTTGGAAACCAGTGGAAGTGTCAGTGCTTTTATGTGTTCACAGCTAAAACCGATAAGATCGGCATCAACAAAAACAATAATGTCACCTGATGCATGTTCAACACCAGTTGTCATGGCGTACGATTTTCCCCTGTTTTTTTCAAATTCTATATTTTGAAAATGATGCGATGCTGCTATTTGATTTAATACCTTTGAAGTGCTGTCGGTAGAGCCGTCATTTACCACAATAAGCTCATCAATGAGGCTGCAGTTTATCAGACTATAGACAACATTGTTCACGGTTTTTTCTTCGTTGTAAACCGAAACTACTGCTGTTATTTTATTTTCTTTAATCATTTTGTTTCTGATTTATGTAATAATTGTTAATGGCTAATGTTGTAGCATCTTCCCCTAATTGGATTAACTCACCTGCTCTAAAAAAATCGAAAGTGTTGGCAGAATCTGTTGGGATGTTAACCACAATATCGGGTTGATATTTTTCGATACTTAATTTAGCGAGGCGATGAACCATTGTTGCCGTTGTTTCTGATAACAAACTAAAATAGCTACTGTTTCTCTTGTCGCCGGAATAGATAAGTTTAATAAATTTGTTAATCAGCGTTACCGATTTTGAGTTTTCTTTTTCTTGAATATCCTTCTCAATTTTATCACCATATAAATTAACGACAACCAAAAGGTCATCTTCTGATCGTTTTACATTATCAATAGGCACCGGATTTAACACGCCACCATCTACTAATATGGTATCTTTATATTTTACAGGTGTAAATACCGTGGGGATAGCAACCGAAGCACGAACGGCTTCATAAAAACTCCCTTTATCAAAAACAACCTCTTTTTCATTGATTAAATCGGTGGCAATGGCAGAAAAAGGGATATTCATATCTTCAATATTCTGATCGGGAATAAATGTTTTCATTTTATTAAAAGCAGTTTTTCCTTTAAGCAAACCCTGAGTTGAGAGTGCAAAATCCATCAGCCCCCATACTTTTTTTTTATTTAAAGTTTTTACCCATTCTGTATAGGCCGGTAATTCTCCCATGGCATATAAACCACCGATAACCGAACCAATAGAAGAACCTGAAACAGATGAGATTTGAAACCCATTTTTTTCGAGGACATTGATTGCCCCAATATGAGCAAGCCCCTTTGATCCGCCACTTGATAATACTAACGCAATGTTTTTTTTCATAATTTATACTGTATAGTCTTTTAAAAAAAATTCACAAATTTGTTTAATTGAATCTTCAACCGGTATAAAATTAATATTAATAGCATCTTTAATTTTCTGATTTGAATGATATGTCTTTTCATTAACAAGGACTATCATTTCTTTGGTTAATATTGGTTTTTTTTCAAACAAAATATTTTTTATATTTTCTACTTTCCATGCTATTTTAGAAAAAAATGGTGATAAATAAATATAAGGTTTTTTTACATTAAGATTTTTTGCAATTTTATCAATTAATTGCTTATAAGAATAATCTTCTGATGAAATAATAAAACCGTCATTTACAATATTACTTTTCATAAGTTTTATCATTACCGAGCTAACATCTTTTATGTCAACAAAACCAGCTACTCCATCTGAATAGTATTTAAAACCTTTCCAAATAGCAACGAATAAATTTCCATCATTATTTTCCCATCCTCCGGCACCTAATATTATAGTTGGATTTATAATAATAGCTTTTAAACCTTTTTTTATTCCATTTCGTATTTTTTCTTCACCCTTTTGTTTACTTATGGAATAGTTAGAAATTAAATTCGTTTCAAGAGTCGATGCGGAACTTATATAACACAATTTGTTAATTTTTTTTTCTAATGATGCTGTAACTATATTTTCAGTACCTTCAATATTGACCTTCATCATTTTTTCTTTCTCTAAAGGCAAAAAAGAAACTATACCAGCACAATGATATACTTCTGTTACTCCTTCCATGGCACTTAATAAAGAATCTAAGTCTAAAACATCCCCTTCAACCCATTCAATCTGTGAAAATAATTCATCCGGATTTGAAGAATAAAAAGAAAAAATTTTATAAATATTATAAGTACTACTATTTTTTCGTTTCAATGCTCTTACTTTTTCCCCTGATTTTATTAAATCAAAAAGTAAATAAGAACCAACAAAACCTGTTCCTCCTGTTACTAAAATCATTTTAATATTATTTGCTTTATTGTTTTAATTTTCTTACAGTAGAGTCATTATCTGTAAGCCCTTGGACATATTTAACATCTGACATTAACATTTTTGCTTTGTGATTTTTCTTTAAATCGACCATAAAGATTTCTTTTACATTCCAGTATTTGCCTATTTTTTCAAATTTGTATGTTGCCTCCTTAATTTTTGTACCACCTTTATCATAATATTCCATTGCTACCGGATAATAATTGGTTTTATGTACTTTTACTATCAACTTTGAATAAGCTGATTTATGCGATTTTGGTTTTATCTCTAATACCTATGCATCGTCTTCTGTTTTAAAAAGTTTTAGAATATATTTATCTGAATAAGGTTTTGATTCAATATCATCGTAAGAAAAATCCGTTCCTGCAAATTTTTGACTTTTAACTGATGACGATATTCTTCGTTCTTTACCAAAAGCCGGCATATACAAATACATTACTTCGTTTGGTAACAATAAAACTGCAATTCCTGCTTGCGATGAAAGTGCTGTAAATCTAAAAATTCGCATACTCGTTCCTTTTTGAACCATAGTGGCTTCCCGTGTTTTTTTCTTGCCATTTTTATCTATTAAAATAATTGAACATCTCAATAAAAATAAAATATTAAATTTAAAAATTAATAATAATACAAGTTATTGACAACAACCTTGTGAAACTTAACACATAATTATATATGTGTTTTAAAGAATGTTTTGTTTCTTTTTATTAAAAGCTTCGGTTAATTCGGTTAATTCGCTATCATATTTAACCATAGTTTGAAAATAATTTTCATCATCTATTGCTTCAGCTGCTTGTCTATTTTCGGGTTTTGAATCTTTAGTGAGTATATTTTCTTTAAAATTTTTAAAATGGTCCCTAATGGAGCATGGCATTAATTTATTACGGTTATTATATTCATTTTTCCATTTTCTGCCTCTTTGCATAAAATCAGAATTCGTTGCATCGGCCAATGTTTTATTCTCTTTGTATAGGTCATACACATTATCAACATAGTATGGAACAAAAACACAGGGCATAATATTTCCATTCCAATCAATGTATAAATAGCCACTATCGTTGCCATAAGCCATACAACCATTAGATAATATTGCATTATTCCAAAAATCGGCAAATGGATATTTTTTTTCTTTAACAATTCTTTCCCATATTTTATATAGTTCCACTCTTTTTTGGGGCGATACCACTAAATCGAATGTGTCTTTTCCTTTTCCAATCGGCATAAATTGGAATTGCCACATAAATGTTGCTCCTAACTTATCAAAATAAAAATCGTAAAATTCTTCAGTTAAAAGTAATTCAACATTTTTGCTTGTGGCTGTAACAGAAATTGCGAATGGTACACCTACAGTTCTTAATTCATCCATTGCCCGAAGTATTTTTTTATAAACTCCTGCACCTCTTCTTTCGTCAGTTTCTTTTTCGTAACCCTCAACAGATATTGCGGGGAGAACATTTCCCAATTCAGCCATTTTTTTTGCAACAGATGAATTTATCAATGTTCCATTAGTATAAACAAGAAAAAAAATATCATTGTATTTTTCAAACAGGTCAAGCAGTGTTTTCCCATCACTTTTATACATAAACGGTTCGCCACCACTTATAACAATAAATTTAATCCCCATAATATTTTGTGCTTCCCAAACTATTTTATCTACAATATTATAAGGCAAAGTAGGGGTTGTATCTTTATTACTTGCGGCATAACATCCTATACAATGCAGATTACATCTTTGGGAAGGAGAAAGAGTTATAAAATTAGGTGGATATTCGCCATATTTTTCTTTATATTTGATATGCACCTCGCTTCTTATTCTTGTATCACCCGATACTAATAACTTATCACCAGTCAAGGTACTTTTTAATCTTTTTGCTACATTGGTTGAAATATATTTTCTATCAAGATTCCTTTGTACTGAATGTAATAATGCCGAAAAGATATGATATCGTGCCATTTGCGTATCAGCATCATCATTCCCTTCATATTTTTTTATCATTTTATTAAACATGTAATTATCTAACTTGTTAACTGTAACATGTCGTAATAACTTTTGACTGATAACCATATCAGTCAGATGCTTGAATAAGGTTTCTTTTGCTTTCATATTATTTTTTTATTTAATTATTTAATTATTGAATCCACTCCGAAAAGCCACTAAGCGGTTAACTTTACAAAAAAAATGAAAGCTATAAATCTGTACGTCAATT
>JAGLDO010000042.1 GCA_023145555.1 Bacteroidales bacterium | reverse complement strand
TTTTTTTCGCAATATCGTTCATCAATCCATTAAGTGCCCAGCTATAGGTCATATCAAAAGCATGTTTTTGAAGCTCAGGCGATTCCCATTCTGCAAGCATAAAAACAGGTTTAATTTTATCTAATTTTTCCCTTGCATCATTCCAAAAATCAGTTGGTACCATGCCTGCAACATCACATCTAAAACCATCAATATCAGTTTGCTTAACCCAAAATTCTAAGGCATTAATCATGTAAGTTCTCAATTCATTATTATAATAATTCAAATCAGCTACATCTGTCCAATCTTCAACAGGAGAAACAATATTCCCTAAAGAATCGTGAGTGTACCATTCAGGATGCTCGGTAATTAAATTATTGTCCCATGAAGTGTGATTTGCAACCCAATCAAGAATAACATACATTTTTAACTCATGAGCTTTATCTACTATGTGCTTAAAATCATCCATTGTTCCAAATTCAGGATTCACTGCTAAATAATCTTTTATTGAATAATAGCTTCCCAAAGAACCTTTCTTGTTTTTTTCACCAATAGGCTGAACAGGCATTATCCAAAGAATATCAACACCCATTTGTTTTAATCGCGGCAAATGTTTCTCAAAACTTTTGAAATCACCCTCATCAGTATATTGACGTATATTTACTTCGTAAATATTTTTATTTTTTGTCCAATCAGGATGTTTAACACTCGACGACTTTTTTTTATTGTTGTTTACACACGAAACAATTGCTACTGCAATTAATACTAAAAATAATTTTTTGATGATTTTCATAATTATATTTTAATTTTGATATTAAACTTAAAAAAGTATGCTGCTCTTTCGGATTTGTAATCCGAAAGTATAAATAAATGAAAACAACACAGAATTTTCGGATTTTAAATCCGAAAGAGCGAACGTATATAAGTTGACTGAGATTTCTCACTTCGTTCGAAATGACAGCACAACTAAAATTTTACGGGTTTTCGTGCCGGCACTAATTAGTTAGTATTTCAAACGAATTAGATTGCAATTTAATATTTATTTTATTTTTCTCAAGACTAAAATCCGAATTAAAATTTGACTTTAAATTAGTATTTTTAAACTGTTCAGGTATATTAAACGAAATATCTTTTTCAATATTATCTTTATTAAAAACTATGACAGCTATTTTATTAAAATAGGTTCTAGAATAAACAAAAGCCTTATCAGAAGTTTCCAGAATTTTAGTATCTCCATAAATAAGTGATAAATTATTTCGTCGTAAATGAATTAATTTTTTAGTAATTTCTTTCACCTTTGCTTCTTCGGGTTTTAAATTATTGAAACGCATCATTCTTCTGTTGTCAGGGTCGTTCCCTCCCGGCATTCCAATTTCATCGCCATAATAAATAACCGGTACTCCGGGTATTGTCATATTAAAAGCAATTAAAGAAGTAAGTTTCTTATAACCAACAGGGTTTGTAACTTCAATATCACGAGTCCATCCGGCTTTTTTTGCATCCTCATTAAATAATAAATCACCACTAGCATAAGAAATAAACCTACCTCGGTCTTGATTTCCTGTAATATATCCCATTAAATTATGATAACCATAGTATAAAAAACTTTGAAGTATTGAATTTTTTAATCGTAAAAATGACTGATCGTCTTTAGCAAAAACAGCAACAGCATCGTCGTAAACATTAAAATCAAACTGCGCATCTAACTCTCCGGAGTTTACATAACTTCCTATTAAATCTCTGTTACCATAAGTTTCTCCAATTTGATATAAAATTCTGTTTGAAGGTATTTGCTGCTTAAGCTTTTTAGTTAAAGTACGCCAGAAGACTTCAGGAATATGCTTAGTTGCATCGTGGCGAAATCCGTCAAAATCGAAAGTCTTAATCCAATAAACAGCAGAATCAGTCATTAAATCGACAACTTCAGGTTTTGAGAAATCTATTGTAGGCAAAAAAGTATCGAACCAAGTTGTTAAGCGGTATTCATCCCACTTCTCAAGATTTCTTGTCCCATCGGGTAAATACATTGAAGTAGCCCAATCAGGATGTTGCTTATATAAAGGATGATTTTGATGAACATGATTTGAAACATAATCTAAAAAAACATTAAAATTGTTTTGATGAGCTACGTTAACAAAATTTTTAACTTCGTCGCTTGTACCAAATCTGAAGTCAACCTTTGAAGAAGAAATTGGCCAATAACCATGATAGCCTGAAAATTTTGTGTGTGGATTTGGATATTCGCCATATGCTCCAAGAGGGTTTTGCGCAATTGGTGATATCCAAATTGTGTTTACTCCTAAGTCTGCAAAATAACCTTGTTTAATTTTTTGTAAAACACCGGCAATATCACCTCCAAAATAATTTGCTTTTGGTAAAACATCAGGGTCATTTATAGGATGGTCATTATTTTTATCACCATTATTGAAACGATCAACCATTAAAAAATACATAACTAATGCCTGCTTATCACTCCTGATAATCTCTTTAGAATTATTTATAACTTTACCATAATCAAGAGGAATCAAAATATCATTAGAAACTCCATGTTCGTTATATGCCCATGCACGAATGAATGAACGTTTAATTTTTTTCGCTTCTTTAGGTATTTTAATTCTAATTGAATTGTTGTCTGTTTCAATAAATTTATCTGTTAATTCATAATTTTGCCAAAATGCGTAAAACTTACTAATTTTGGAGTTACAGGTTAGATTAATCTCATTATCATTGTAATTATTAGTATATAATTCGGGACTAAGTTCGGGATTAAAATTACCTACTTTCATAACCGAATTGAAACCACCTTGGTTATTTTCAACAGAATCTTTATTATTAGGGTCGAGCATCCATTTATCGTCTAAAACAATTTGATAACTATATTTACCCGGATTTAAAATAATTTCCTTTTCCCAAATACCATTATTATTCTTTAAATCAGTCACTTTAGGATTCCAACCATTTATGTCTCCAGTAATTTGAACTTTAGAATATTTTTTTTCCTTAGCATCAAAATGAATTTTGTAATTTATCTTTCGCGATTTTTTTACAAGAATATCATATCTAAATCCTTCTGACCAAATTTTAAGACAAGAAAGTTGAGGCAAACTATTATTTTTTATTTCAAGAGTTAAAAGTTGTTTGTCAGAAGACAGATTTACAAATAAGTTACTATCAGTCTTAATTGAATCAATTTCTGAAACATTAATAAAAAAATCAGACAAATGAACAATCGTCTTATTCTGATTAAGATAAATTGGTGTTGCAAGCCCAAAAATTTTTGATTCAAGAGGAAAAATCAACTTATTATTGTTCTGACAAGAAAACAATAAAACTATCAACAATAGTGTAAAAATTCTTTTAGCCATTTTTTTAAGTATTTATTTTAATAAAATTTGTTTAATTGCTAAATATAAGCAATTTTGTATTTATATTTTTAAGAAGTAAAAATATAAATTTAATTTTAGCTAATTTACAACATTTATACTTTGTTTTGAAAAATATTATTGACATACAACAATTTCAAGAGTTTGATAATCTTGAGTTTATAGCAAAACAAGTTGTCGAGGGTTTTATAACCGGCTTACACCGAAGTCCTTTTCACGGCTTTTCTGTTGAATTTGCCGAACATCGCATATACAATAAAGGAGAATCGACAAAGCATATAGACTGGAAATTATATGCAAAAACCGATAAACTTTTTGTTAAAAGATACGAAGAAGAAACAAATTTAAGGAGTCATATAATTATTGACACATCATCATCAATGCTATTTCCTGATAATGACAAACGAATTAACAAATTATCTTTTTCTGTTTATTGTGCTTCTGCATTAATTCATTTGTTGAGAAAACAAAGAGATGCGGTTGGATTAACATTATTCTCTGATAGTGTTGAACTTCATACAGATGCGCGTTCTTCTTCTGTTCACTCAAAAATGTTATATAGTAAACTAAGCGAATTATTATCTACCGACAATAAACAATTTAACAAAGGAACAAACGGCTCAAAAATTTTGCATCAATTAGCTGAGAATATACATAAACGTTCGTTAATTATTATTTTTAGTGATATGATGGATAGTGAAAGTCCTGATGAAATATTTTCTGCACTTGAACATTTGCGTTATAATAAACATGAAGTTGTTCTTTTTCATGTTATTGATAAAAAACTTGAACAAAATTTTCAATACAAAAACCGACCTTACCGGTTTATTGATATGGAGACCGGCGAGAGCTTAAAATTCAATCCAAACGATGTAAGAAACGATTACACTAAAAGTATAAACGATTACTACAAGGAAATAAAATTAAAGTGTGGTCAATATAAAATCGACTTGGTTGAAGCAGATATTAATTCTGATTTTAAATTCGTTTTGCTGCCTTATTTAATAAAAAGAAAAAAGTTGTATTAACCTCAGTTCGATTTAAGAGAACGATTGAAGTTCATAAAGTCTTTTATATGCGCCATCAATCTTTATTAAATCATTGTGTTTGCCTTTTTCGATAATTACACCATCTTTTAAAACATAAATTTCATCAACATTAACAACTGTTGATAAACGATGAGCAATAACTATTGAGGTACGATTTTTCATAAGGTTTTCAAGAGCATCTTGTACTAAACGCTCCGATTCTGTATCAAGAGCAGAAGTAGCCTCATCGAGAATCATAATAGGAGGATTTTTTAACACAGCACGAGCAATGCTAATTCTTTGCCGTTGACCACCTGAAAGTTTACTGCCACGGTCACCAATATTTGTTTGATATCCTTCGGGCATTTTCTCTATAAACTCATGAGCATTAGCAACTTTCGCAGCTTCAACAATTTGTTCTTGGCTTGCATTTTCAACACCAAAAGCAATATTATTAAAAACAGTATCGTTAAAAAGAATTGATTCTTGATTAACATTTCCCATTAAGTTACGAAGATCAAATACTTTGTAATCCTTCACAGATAAACCATCTATAAGGATATCGCCTTTTGAAACATCGTAAAAACGAGGTAATAAATCGACTAAAGTTGATTTACCGGAACCCGATTGACCAACTAAAGCAATCTTTTGACCTTTTTCAATTTTAATATTAATGTCTTTTAAAACTATATCTTTAATATAACTAAAAGTAACATTTTTATATTCTATTGATGAAGAGAAATCGTTAATTGATTTAGCATTATTTTTTTCCTTAATCTCTTGTTTTGATAAAAGAATAGAATCAATTCTATCGGCAGAAGCCATACCTTTTTGTATGTTATAAAAAGCTGACGAGAATGATTTAACAGGAGCAATAAGCAAATAAAACAACATTAAATATCCAATGAACTCTTGAGATGTTAAAGCGCTTTTGTCGCCTAATACTAAAGATGAACCATACCACATAATAACAACCATAACCGCTGTACCCAAAAATTCGCTTAAAGGGCTTGCCAAATCACGTCGGCGTAACATGCTTGTCATTACTCTGGTATAATAATTATTTTCTTTATAAAATTTATCTGAGGTTTTTGTTTCTGCATTAAATGCTTTTATTATTCTAAGACCTCCTAAAGTTTCTTCTATAATTGACAAGAGAAAACCCATTTTTGTTTGAGCAATAAAAGACTTTTTTCGTAATTTTTTTCCTAACTGACCTATTATAATACCACTTAATGGAAGTAAAATCAAAACAAATAAAGTAAGATTAGTACTCATAAAAAACAATGCTCCCAAATAAACTATTATTGAGATAGGATCTCGAAAGATCATCTCAAGTGAGCTTATTATTGACCATTCAATTTCTTGTACGTCACTTGTCATTCTGGATATTATATCACCTTTTCGTTCTTCTGAAAAATATGAAAGAGGTAAATTTAAAGTTTTAGTATAAATAGAATTCCTAATATCTCGTATTACTCCATTTCTTATTGGTGATAAAAAATACATTGCCATGTACTTAAAAAATGTTTTAAAGAAAGTCATTATAACAATTATAATACTAACAAAAAACAATGCCATAGCAGGACCTCTTTCAACAATCATTTGGCTTAAGTAGTAATAAAAATGTTCTTTTATTGAAGCTACTGAATATGTAAAAGGTTCTACGGAATTAACCAGAGATTCATTTTTGAAAAGAATTCCTAAAAAAGGAATTGCCATTGTTATTGAAACTAATGAAAAAATTATTGACAATAAATTAAATGAAACGTTTAAAATTGCTTTTCTCCAGTAAGGAATAATATATTTAAGAATTTTAGTAAATTTTTTCAAAATAATTCAATTAATTTATGAGAACATTTGTATTTAAACACCTGTATAATTATGTGGTGTTATCTGTTTTAATTCGTTTCTTACTTTTTCGCTAAGATCTAAGCTGTCGATAAAATCAGAAATTGTTTGTTTATCAATAACGCTATTAGTTCGTGTCAGCTCTTTTAAAGTCTCATAAGGATTTGGATATGCTTCCCTTCTAAGAATTGTTTGTAGAGCTTCGGCTACTACACTCCAATTATTTTCTAAATCATTATTTATTACATCTTGATTAAGAATAAGTTTATCAAGTCCTTTTAAAAGTGATTTTATAGAAATTATTGAGTGCGCAATAGGTACTCCAATATTTCGTAAAACTGTAGAATCGGTTAAATCTCGTTGCAATCGGGATATTGGTAATTTTTGTGATAAATGCTGGTAATAAGCATTTGCTATACCAAGATTACCTTCTGAATTTTCAAAATCAATAGGATTAACTTTATGTGGCATAGCCGATGAACCAACTTCGCCTTTTTTTATCTTTTGTTTAAAATATCCCATTGATATATACATCCAAATATCACGATCCAAATCAATCAAAATTGTATTTATTCTTTTCAGATTATCAAAAATAGCACCAAAATCATCATAATGAGATATTTGTGTTGTGGTTTGCAGTCTTTCTAATCTTAACACATCATTTACAAACGAATTTGCAAAATCAATCCACTCAATATCAGGATAAGCAACATTATGGGCATTAAAATTCCCTGTTGCACCTCCAAATTTTGCAGAACAAGGTATGTCTTTAAGCAACTCTAATTGTTTAGACAAACGTTCTACATAAACTTTTATTTCTTTCCCAAGGCGTGTTGGTGATGCCGGTTGTCCATGAGTACGAGCAAGCATAGGAATATCTGCCCATAATTCAGACAACTTTGTTAGTTTTTCAATTAACCCGTCTAATAAAGGATAGTATTCACAATTTATTGCATCTCGAAGTGAATAAGGAATTGCTGTATTGTTTATATCTTGTGAAGTAAGTCCAAAATGAATAAATTCCTTATAACCGGAAAAATTCAAAGCATCAAATTTCTCTTTTAAGAAATATTCAACAGCCTTAACATCATGGTTTGTAACTTTTTCTATTTCCTTTATCCTTATGGCATCTTCAATATCAAATTCTTTATATATTTCTCTTAGAACAGTATAATTTTGCTTATCAAAATTTTTCAACTGAGGTAAGGGTATATTACATAATGCAATGAAATATTCAACTTCTACTAAAGTACGATACCTAATAAGTGCAAACTCAGAAAAATATCCGTCTAATTCTTTTACTTTATCCCTATATCGTCCATCAATAGGCGAAATTGCTGTTAATGCTTGTAAATCCATAGATTATAATATTAGAAAGCACAAAGTTAAAAAAATTTACATACCCATTTAAAAAACTTCTTAATTTAAACGAATTTATATAAAAATAAATTATTTTTACTATAATTTATTTTTGAGTATACGTTTTAATATGAGATGAAATTATCAATCTAATAAATAGAATTTTAAAATTAATTTTAAAAACGTTTATTTGTCATTATAATTGTTTGATTATATAGTATTTACAAGAATAAACTAAAAAGAATATTAGATTGGTACTGAAATGTTCCTTTATGGACTAAATATTTTTAACAATTTTATAAATATACAACTTGTTTTTGATTGTTAATCAGCAATATATGAAGTCCAAAATATTAAATCTTAATTATTAATATTAAACTTATATAAAATTTGGCAGACAAAATAAAAATATCAGTAGTATCATACACCAATTCGCAACCGTTTATTTTTGGCATGAATAATTCTAAATTTTTGCAAAATAATTGTCAGATATACGAGGATATGCCATCATTATGTGCACAAAAATTATTGACCGGCAAAGTTGATATTGGACTTGTTCCCATTGCAATAATTCCTGAGTTAAAACATTATAATATTGTTTCAAATTTCTGCATTGGTGCCACATCACAAGTTAAAAGTGTTCTTTTAGTTTCTGATGTTCCACTTCAAAAAATAAAAACTATTTATTTAGATTATCAATCAAGAACATCTGTTTTGCTAGCTCAAATATTAGCAAAAAAATTCTGGAAAATAAATATTGAATTTTTAAAAACAGAACCTGGTTTTGAAAAAAAAATATTAGCAAAAAATTCAGCTTCTGTAATTATCGGAGATCGCACTTTTAATATTAATAACCAATATAAATACAAATACGATTTAGCTGAAGAATGGATAAAATATACAAATTTGCCTTTTGTTTTTGCTTGTTGGGTGTCAAATAAAAATCTTGACAAACAATTTGTTGATAATTTCAATAATTCACTTAAATTTGGTATTGAAAATATTCAATCAGTAATAAACAACTTTAAACAAAACCATAAAGAGTTTAATAATTTTAATATTGACGAGTATTTTCGAAAAAACATAAGCTATAATCTTGACGAAAATAAACTTAAAGGAATGGAATTGTTTCTTGATTTAGCAAAACAAATAGAATAGTTGAAAATTGAAGGTTTGAGTCCACTCCGAAAAGTGTTTTTCGTCATTGCGAACGAAGTGAAGCAATCTCAACATATTGAATTACAAAGTCATAGATTGCTTCGTTCCTTGCAATGACGTGCTTTTTCTACTTTTCGGAGTAGTCTCAGGTTTACAAACTTTAAAAACTTTATTAACTTTACGAACTTTACAAACTTTACAAACTAATCTGTTATGAATAAAATTATATTTTTTTTGGCAATAATGTTTTTTGCAAACGTCTCTTTTTCTGAGACTTCAAAAGACACTACAAAACAAGAAACAAAAAAAACATTAGTCTTTCAATATGATATAATGCAGCAGATAGCACCTGCTGTTTGGCGTCACACAAAACAAAGTTTTGAACAAGCCAAATCT
>JAGLDO010000041.1 GCA_023145555.1 Bacteroidales bacterium | reverse complement strand
CACTACCGAAATAAATATGCGATGTAGTTGGTAACATATTGATTCTGAACACACCGCCTCGTGCACTTGGTCGCCCGTTTATCGAATTATAAAATATATCGAAAATTTTAACCGCTTGCTCATCGGCATAATCATCGTCATTGCCATATTTTGGTGTGTTAAAAATTAAATCGTTGCGTAATTTCTCATAACCTTTAAAATTAGCAGCAAGAGCTTTTAACATATCTTCCATGCTAATATTTTGATTATCAAAAACATTGAATTTTAAAGAAGTTAGAATATCTGTTAAGCTGCCAAGACCAACTCCTTGAACATAACTTGTGTTATATCTTGCTCCGCCGTCGTTATAATCTTTACCATTGCCAACACAATCGTCAATAAATAATGAAAGATATGGAACAGGCATATAATCGGCATAAAGTTTTTCAATAATATTATTCCCTTTAATTTTTATATCGGCAAAATAATTCTCTTGTTTTTTGAAAGCTGCAATAAGCTCTTCAAAGGTTTTAAAATTTAAAGGATTAACTGTTTCAATACCAATTTTTTTGTTTGTCTTTGGGTCAATACCGTTGTTTAAAGTTATTTCGAGAATTTTGGTAAGATTAAAATATCCGGTAAGAATATAACTCTCTGTACCAAAAGCACCAGTCTCAACACAGCCGCTGGCACCACCGTTTCGAGCATCTTCAACAGATTTACCTTGACGCAATAGTTCTTGAACAATAGCATCGGAATTAAAAATTGAAGGCTGACCAAAACCTGTTTTAACAATATTTACTGCACGTTTAATAAAACTATCTGGGGTTTTTTTGCTAAGCTGAACCATTGAGCTGGGCTGAAGAATTCGCATTTCTTCAATAACATCGAGAAGAATATACGACATCTCATTAACAGCATTTGAGCCATCGGGTTTTAAACCACCAATATTAATAAGTGAAAAATCGGTATAAGTATTACTTTCTAATGCAGTAACTCCAATTTTTGGTGGTGCAGGATGGTTGTTAAATTTTATCCAAAATGACTGTAATATTTCAATTGCTTCTTCTTTGGTGAGAATACCTTTTTCCGTATCGTTTTTGTAAAATGGATATAAGTGCTGGTCTAATCTGCCGGGATTGAACGAATCCCAAGGATTTAGCTCTGAAATAACTCCAAGATGAACAAACCAATAATATTGCAATGCTTCGTGTAGGGTTTCCGGATTGTTTGCCGGTACTTTTAAGCAGATATTTGCAAGATTTTCAAGTTCTGATTTTTTTTCAGAATTGTTTTCTGTTTTGGCAAGATTGAAAAGAAAGTCAGCATTACGTTTAGCGTAATCTATCATTGCTTTTGCAGCAATCTCCATAGCTTGCAGCTCTTCTCTTTTTTCAAATGCTTTTTCGTCTTTATAAAAGTCAAGATTAGCAATTGAAATATTTATATCATCAATAATATTGAGCAATCCCTTTTTGTAAATTTTGTTGCCATTTGCAGTATGTCCGGGTGCTCTCTGCTCTTGAAATTCGGTAAAAACACCGGCATTATAAGCGTCTAACCATTTGTCAGACATTTGACTAAATAATCGCTCGCGTTGTGTTCTGCCTTTCCAAAATGGGATTATCGAATTTGAATATTTTTTTTTTGTTTCTTCATCAACTTTAAAAGAAACTTTTGGTCTGGCGTCCAGTATTTCTAAATCTTTAATTGAGTGAAGACATATCTCCGGGTAAGTAGGAGTGGCTTTTGGCTCAGGGCCTCTCTCTCCAATTATTAATTCACCATCGTTATAACACAGCTTTTTATTGTCTAAAAAATATTTTAGCCATAATGCTCTTTGTTTTGGTATTGAGACTTGCTTTGCAATATCACTGTTATAAAATTCGGTTATTAAGACTGCTCTTTCCGACGATATTTTATTTGTAGCTTTTAAACTTTGCTCTCTTAATTTTTTTATTCTGTTATTCATAATTTCTAACTTTTAACTTTATGAATTTTCAACTCTAAATCCGGCATTCATTAATTTCTGTTTGATTATTTCAATTTCATCAGAAGTAAATTCTTTTACATCCGGTAGTTTGTATTTAATGTTAAGCCTTTTGTATTTGCTTTTTGAGATGTTATGATACGGTAAAATATCAATTTGATTAACATTATTAAACTGTTTTAAAAAATTAATCAATAGTTCAATATCTTTATCCGTACTATTAATTCCCGGTATCAGAGGCAATCTTACAATTATTTTTTTATTGTTTTTAGATAATAATCTGAAATTATTTAGAATAAGTTCATTTGAAACACCTGTATATTTAATATGTTTCTCATTATCAATAAATTTAATGTCATATAAATATAAATCAATATTATCAATAATTGACAAAAATTTTTCTTTTGTTGCATATCCGCAGGTATCTAATGCAGTATGAATATTTTTATTATTGCAATGAGATAAGATTGGTTTTAAAAAATTTGTATGCAACAAAGGCTCACCACCCGAAAAAGTAACTCCACCATTTGATTCGTCAAAAAAAACTATGTCTTTTTCTATTTCATTAATAATTTCGTTAACCGAATAATGTTTTCCAATAGAGACTTTGTTTTCTACCTTAACATCATCAATTTTATTGTATTTAATATATGATTCAATTTTAGGGTTTTGACTTTCGGGATTGTGGCACCACCAACATTTTAGAGGACATCCTTTTAAAAATATAGTTTGTCTTATGCCGGGACCGTCATGCAAAGCAAAATGTTTTATGTCAAAAACAATACCGTCCATTTTATGAAATTTAATAAAAGTTTTAATAAATAGGGAATTCGATTTTAAGATAAAAAACTCGAAAAAAAATAGTTAATTGAATGGTATAACAAGGAGTGTTATAAAGTGAAGTGTTCAATATATCCAACATTCATACAAGCCTTTGCCGTAGTTATGATATAGGTTGCCGTATGTTTGAGTTGTGAACATGTTAATAATTATTTAGTTCAAAATAAGAGTAAATAATTAATAAATGCAAATAATTTTTTGAAATAATCAATTTTGATTAATCCTTTCTTATTATCAAGCATTCCATTGATTTATTAAAACAGGAATTAATTTTTGAAACAAAAAAGTTATAATTTATAATAGGGTAAATTGCTTTAAGTTAATCATAATAGTAGGAGCACAAAATTACAATTATTAAAAGGCCTTAATAATGTAAAGTTAATTATTAATTATTACTTAAAACTTTAAAGCCATGAAAACACATAAATTTAAAATCGGAATAACATTGTGTCTGATAGGCATATTTATTTCGTGCAGTTTAATATCAACTGCCGGCACAAATTTTTTTTTGAAACAAAAAAAAGAGCTAGAAAATAAAGACACTTCATTCATTGCAATAAAAGGAAAAATTGTTGATAAAGAAACAAATTCACCTTTAATATTTGCAAATGTCTATTTGACGGGGACAAACATTGCTACTGTATCTAATTCAGACGGCAATTTTATTTTAAAAATTCCTAGTGAAAAGAAAAATTCAAAAATTGAGTTTTCTTTCATTGGATATAAAAACAAATCAATAGCAATTGACAGATTAAATAAGAAGCAAAATTTAGTTCGATTAGAGGTTTCCTCATTTACACTTTCAAAAATTCCAATTAGACCGGAATATCCTTTGCATCCTGAAGTATTGTTGAAAAGAGCGGTTGCAAAAATATCTGAAAATTACAGTGTTAAGCCTAATTTATTGACAGGTTTTTATAGAGAAACCATTAAGAAAAATCGACATTATGTTGCAGTTTCCGAAGGTGTTATTGAAATTTACAAGACACCTTATAATCGTTTATCAAGCAGTTCTATTAAGCTTTTAAGGGGACGAAAAAGCAAAGATGTAAAACGAATGGATACAATTAATTTTAAAATTCAGGGAGGTCCATATTCAACATTGACAATTGATCTTGTAAAGAATCCTGAAATATTATTCCCACAGAATTTTACAAATAATTTTAATTATCGATTTTTAAATATTGTAAAAGTCAATGAAAGAGACAATTATGTAATTGCTTTTGAACAAATTCCTTTTGATGATAGGATTGTTTATTCAGGAAAGATATATTTAGATATTGAAACTCTAGCTTTCTCTGCAATTGAATTTAACTTAAATCCGGTATATGCCAACAGAGCTACAAGCTTGATGGTTAAAAGAAAACCATTGTTTATGAGAGTCTCTTTACAAAGTGCAAATTATTATGTAAATTATAAAGAGAATAATGGTAAATGGTATTTAAATTATGCAAGAGGCGAAGTAGTATTCAATTGTAAATGGAAAAAGAAATTATTCCGTTCTAAATATACAACCATGTCTGAGTTGGCTGTTACTAATAGATCAGATAATAGCGCAAGTAAATTCAGCAGGGAAGAGACTCTTTCTTCTAAATCTGTATTTGTTGAGAAAGTGAGTTATTTTAAACCTGATAGTTATTGGGGTGATTATAATTATATTAAGCCAAACGAATCAATAGAATCTGCTGTTAGAAAGTTAAACAGAAAATTTAAAAAGAAT
>JAGLDO010000040.1 GCA_023145555.1 Bacteroidales bacterium | reverse complement strand
TCAATAAATTAAAAACCAATATTTTTTTGTGATAAACTCAAAACTGTTGGGGTAAAAAAATTATGGGTATTCACTTAATTTGTTAATTGTTTATTAGCTTTCGTATTACAAATTGGAAAGAGCGCGGTTTTCAAGTTGATTTATTTTTATGTTTTCATAAAATTATCAGTAAATTTAAAAAAACATTTAATATTCTTCTAATATTTTCACAAAAATAAAAGTTCTTAGTATTTTTGTGAAAAACAAAACTATAAATGCAAACACAACTACAATCTGATATAATATTCACAAAATCATTATCAAACGATTTAAAAACAATAGCTGAAAAAGTTGTTAATAATAAACGAATTAACAATGACGAGTGTTTATTACTGTTTGAAAAAGCAGGACTTGGCTTTTTGGGAATATTGTCAAATCTCGTAAGAGAAAGAAAAAATGGCAATAACACATTTTTCAATCGCAATTTTCATGTTGAGCCAACAAATATTTGCAAAAATCATTGTAAATTTTGTTCATACCGAAGGCTTGAAGGTCAAAAAGGCAGCTGGGAATACAGTATTGAAGATATTGAAAATATTGCAAAAAAATATATAAACCAACCTGTTACCGAAGTTCATATTGTAGGTGGAGTTCATCCAAACCGTGATTTATATTATTATGGTGAGATGATAAGCAGGATAAAAAATATTCTTCCTAAAATTCATGTTAAGGCATTTACTGCTGTTGAATTAGATTTTATGATAAAAAAATCGGGCTTATCAATTGAGCAAGGACTAAAAAAAATAAAAGAGTTTGGGCTTGATTCAATTCCCGGTGGTGGTGCTGAAATTTTTGATGAGAAAATTCGCAAAGAAATTTGTCCCGACAAAACATCATCTGAACAATGGCTTAAAATTCACGAAACAGCTCATAGTCTTAACATCCCGACAAATGCAACAATACTTTACGGACATATTGAAAACTATTCTCACAGAGTTGACCACATGAATCGCTTAAGAACTCTACAAGATAAAACTCACGGATTTAATTCGTTTATTCCTTTAAAATTCAGAAGTGAGAATAATAAGATGTCATATTTAAGCGAAGTATCGGTAGTTGAAGATTTGAAAAACTATGCAATCTCTCGCATCTATCTCGATAATTTTGATCACATTAAAGCATATTGGCCAATGATTGGCAAAGATATTACACAATTATCTCTATCTTTTGGAGTTGATGATATTGACGGTACAATTGACGATACAACAAAAATTTATTCAATGGCAGGAGCTCAAGATCAGAATCCTACTCTTTCGGTAAATGAAATTGTTAAACTAATAAAAGAAGCTAATCGTATTCCTATTGAACGCGATACTTTATACAACACTTTAAAAAATTACTGAGTATTTAATAGTTATTTAAACCGATAATTTTATATTTGCCTTAAACATTAAACATATAGAAAAAGACCTGACAGATTTGCTTTATAATAATTACAGGGGTTTTTTATCTTTTTGTCAAATAATTAGAGATGCCTGTCAGGTTTTGGTAAATTTAAATCTGCTCTTTCGGATTTGCAATCCGAAAGAATTAATATACAGCTTGTTAGTTCGGGATTACAAATCCCGAACAGCAGTGATAAGCAATCCCTACGTGTTGATTATCAACAGATTGCTTCGGGCTTCACCCTCGCAATGACGGCTATGAAGTCTTTTCGGAATGGATTCAAAGTTGAAAGTTATTTTTTATTAATTACTTTTGTATTGTTAAATTGCTAAAACATTAAACCCTTGTCTTAACTATAGATAACTTAGATAAGAAAAAAAATATATCACATGAAATTTTTAAAAGATCGAATCCAAAACATTTTTTTAAGAAATATTATATTAGCAATAGCTTTATTGATATTATTATTTTTAATCACCTTATTTGGTTTAAAAATCTATACACATCACGGACAAGCCTACTCAGTACCTGATTTTAAAGGATTAACAATTTCTGAAGCTGAAGAAATAGTTGAAGATAAAGACTTTAGATTTCAAGTTGTAGATTCTGTGTTTTTTAATGATATGAAAAGAGGTGTAATTGTTGATCAAAATCCTCCGGCAGACTTTAAAGTTAAAGCAAACAGAACAATTTTTTTTACAATAAATGCGTTTACTAAACCAAAAGTTGAGATGCCAAACATTGTTGGTGTTTCACTTCGACAAGCAAAAGCAATTCTTGAAACACGCGGGCTCTTTGTAGGAAAGCTTATTTATGTTCCTGATTTTGCAAAGAATAATATATTAAAACAAAAATATGAGGGTAGTGAAATTCAAACAAATACATTAATTGATAAAGGAGCATTTATTGATGTAGTTATTGGAAATGGATTATCAAGTCAATCAACTTATGTGCCTGACCTTTTTTTACACAACAAAGATAAAGCATTGCAAGAAATTACTAATCATTATTTGAATATAGGTGCTGTTATTTACGACGAATCTGTTAAAAATTTTAAAGATTCTTTAAATGCAGCTGTATATAAACAACACCCTATATATTCGAAAAAAAGACGAATAAGATTAGGTTCTTTTATTGATATATGGCTAACAGTAGATTCAACAAAATTGTATAAAGATGCATTATTAATTCAAACTAATTACTTTGATGAATAAAATTTTTTTTAATTATCTATTTGCAATATTTTTAACAATATTATTTTCTAAAGCTGTTTTTTCGCAAGAAAGATTAGTCTCAATAAATGAAAATATAGTGGTTAAGAATCTTTATAATAAAAGTCAAACACATTTAAAAAGTAAAGCTGTAAACGATACTCTCGAGCTGCCTTTTTTTGACGATTTCTCAACATCAACAATATATCCCGATACAAATCTTTGGATAGATAAATACGCCTTTGTAAATACCAGTTTTGGAATAAATCCTCCATCAATTGGCGTTGTTACTTTAGATGCAATAAGTTATAATGGAACTCATTACACAGAAGCTTCATCAAATCCTTTTATTGCCGATAAACTAACATCAAAACCAATTAATCTGAATTATCATCCTGATTCTTCCATTTTTTTAAGTTTTTATTATCAGGCACAAGGCATAGGGGATAAACCTGAAGTTGACGATTCTTTGCTTTTAGAATTTTATTCACCAAACGAAAAAATATGGCATTCAATATGGAACACTCCGGGTGATACAAGTCAAAATTTCAAGCAGGTAATATTGCCAATTACCGACACAACATATTTAAAAAAAGGCTTCCGGTTTAGATTTAAAAACTATGCTAGTCTTGCAGGAGATTATAACCCGTCGGCAACATCAAACGTTGACCAATGGAATATTGATTATATTAAACTTGATAAACATCGAAATATAAATGATACAATAATTCACGATGTTGCTTTTGTTCAACCACCATCATCAATATTAAAAACGTACTCGTCAATGCCGTGGAAACATTTTATTTCAGTTTTCCCATTAGAGATTCAACAAGTCTCGTTTAATTACAGAAATAATGATAATATTATAAGAAATATTACAAGTATGTTGTTTTTTAATAACCTTATTAATAATACAAAACTAGACTCGTTTTTTGTAAATGTTGATAACTATCAACCTTTTGAACATACAATTTATAATTTTAAATTAGACAATAATCCATTCCCTATCACGCCAAACGATTCTGCATTGTTTGAAGTTAAATGCAAAGTAAAAACCGATGATTTTGATTATGAAGGGAATAATATTGCAACATTTAAGCAAAAATTTTATAATTACTATGCTTACGACGATGGCACCGCCGAAAACGGCTATGGAATAGATTCAAAAGACGCAATGTTAGCCTACAAATTTAAAACATATAAGACTGATACTCTGCAGGCTGTTAATATGTATTTTAATCAATCGAACCCTTTATCTGCAAGTCAGCGAAGTTTTAAGCTTACAATATGGGATGACGATGATGGCAAGCCGGGAAATATTGTTTACCAGCAAATCGGTATTAGACCAGAATATGAAAATGAACTGAATAAATTTCATACCTACATCTTACCGGATTCTGTTAATATTATTGTTTCAGACATTTTTTATGTAGGATGGACACAAACAAGTGATGCATTCTTAAACATTGGTTTTGACATGAACAGAGCATCAAACAGCAATATTTTTTATAATCTAAACGGCAACTGGTATAATTCATCGTTTGAAGGTTCTTTAATGATTCGTCCGGTTCTGGGAAAACCAATAAAAATTACAACAACAGCTATTAATAAAATACAATCTGTTTCGACAGATGTGAAATTATATCCAAATCCTGTTAAAGATAAATTATTTTTACGCACTAATAATCAGAATATAAACAATTTGCATGTTGTGATTTTTAATAATATTGGAAAACTCGTATATTCAGGAAAAATTAATAATGGATATATTGATGTTAATAATTATAATCCGGGTATTTATTTCATTAGGATTAAAGATAAAAATTCATTTGTTATAAATAAAAAATTTATAGTTATTCATTAGGAGATACTGTAATTAGGAATTA
>JAGLDO010000004.1 GCA_023145555.1 Bacteroidales bacterium | reverse complement strand
GATTGGAACGGAAAAAGATGGACAATGGTTATGTTACCATTGCCAAAAGATTATAATGAAAGACTAAATCTGTTAACACACGAATTATTTCATAGGATTCAACCGAAGATTGGGTTTGCAAATTTGAATGAAAAACAAAGCAATCATTTAGATGATTTAAACGGAAGAATTTTTTTAAAACTTGAATTAGAAGCATTAAAGAAAGCATTAAATTCAAATAATGAGATAATTAGGCAAAAACATATCGAAAATGCCTTGCTATTTAGAAATTACAGATACGAACTTTATGCCGGAGCTAAAGAAATTGAAAACACTTTAGAACTAAAAGAGGGATTAGCAGAATATACCGGCTCTATTTTAAGTAACAGGACTGATGAAAACCTTAAAAAACATTATATACAAGCAATTAACAACTTTTATAATAACCCGACATTTGTTAAGTCTTTTGCTTACAGAACTATTCCTGTTTATGGTTATTTAATGAATTTAAAAGATACTAATTGGAATAAAAAAATATCAGGAAACACTAATTTAACTGACTTTATAATAAAATTCTTTAATGTTACAAAACCTGTGAATTTAAAAGAGGCTGTTACAAAATCAAGATTAGCTTATAATTTTGAAGAAATATCTGAATTTGAAGTTATAAGAGACAATAAACAAAAGAGCTTAATTGCAGAATATGAATTAAAATTTCAAGAAAATCCTGTTCTCGTAATTCAATTTGAAAATATGAATATTGGATATGATCCAAGAAATATTATGCCTTTGAATGATTTAGGAACAGTTTATCCAAACTTAAGAGTTACTGATAATTGGGGAATTTTAACGGTTGAAAATGGCGCTTTATTAAGCAATAAATGGGACAAGGTGACTGTTTCTAAACCAACCAAAATTACAAATAAAATAATTAAAGGAGATGGTTGGAAACTCGAACTGAATAAGAATTGGAAATTAAAAGAGATTAATGAAAATTATACATTAATAAAGAAATAATAAATATAGAATAAAGAAATAAGTAAATAGAGTGAAATTCTTTATTTCACTCTATTTTTAGTATTGGTTTTTATTTCATCAATTGTTTCCACTGCCTTATATATGCTTTTTTCAAGCTGTTATACCATTTATTGTTTTTGGTATATTTAGTAACTTTCGTTTTATAGTTAGTTTCAGGTTTAGCATTAAAATCACGAATTGCAAGTTGAGTACCCAGTAATGTTTGGTTGTTTGTTGCCCAACTGCGTTCGTATCTTTTTTCAGATAAATCATTTAGTAATATTAAAGCATTATCAAAATTATTGTTGTTTGTATAATATTTAACAGCAAAATTTACAAAATT
This sequence comes from Bacteroidales bacterium, assembly GCA_023145555.1. Classification (GTDB taxonomy): domain Bacteria; phylum Bacteroidota; class Bacteroidia; order Bacteroidales; family B39-G9; genus B39-G9. Next base: position 4,143 of record JAGLDO010000004.1, on the reverse strand, counting down.
TAAGGTTTCGTTATTTTTAATAAAATTGAATAATGTATCGATCTCTAAACCAAATTTTACAATATTGTTTTCTGCATAAAATTTTTCGGCTTCAACATATTCTGTAATTGCACCTTGATAGCTGTTTTCGTCGATTAATTTATAAATGCCAAGCATCATTTTTTGGTAATTAATAACCGGTGCAATTTCCTGTTTTTTATTAAGTGCATTTATTGTAATAATATGACAAACAGAATTTTCATTCGATATTTTTATTGCTTTGTTTAAAGCATTATCTGCATCAATAAAATGTTTCTTTTCAATAAAATGTAAAGCAGAGTTAAACTGCACATTATATTTCAACTGAGAGTTTTTACAGTCTTTAGAGAATATTTTATTGTTCAGTTCTTCAAATCGTTGCTGAATAATACTATCGTTTTCTATTTTATAGTTTTCCTGAATTGTTTTTGCTGTTGAAGAGAATTTACGAGCCTCAAATAAATTGTTTTTAAGAACTTCCTTTTCACCTTGCCTTATCCTGTGAAGCAGGAGCAACCGAGCCGATTTGTGTATTAATGTATCAAGAGATTTGTTGTGTTCGTACGAATATTTCGTTTCAATTTTTTGTGCTTGTTTAAAATTGTTTAACGCTTTTTCAGACTTTTCATTCTCATAAAATTTTATTCCTTGAGCTATTAAGTTTAAATACTGTTTATGATTGATTTTTGAAACAAGTACATCAAAATTATCATTTTTAGCAAGATTGTAAAATGCACGGTATTGTTCTGCCTTTTTAATTATTTGATATGCACTGTCAATATCATTGCTGTCAAATATGTTTTGTGCATTGGAAATCATATTTTTATAAATACCTTTTACAGATGTTTTTATTTGAGCAGTCAATTCTTCAGAACATTCAACCGCATAATAATCAGTACATATTACTTTTGCTTTTTTAAAATTGTCGAAAGCATCTTCATATTTTTTTTCCATATTTAATGCGCTTCCTTTTTCAAAATAAGCATCGTAGAGTTTGTTATAAACAGCAAACAGAGCTTCGTCGTTTATAATATATTTTATGTAATTTTTTTGATATTCCTGGGCAGAATCAATCAATTTTTCTGCTTGACTTAAATCACCATTACTTATTTTAATTTCTGTCTCATCAATAATGTTTTGATATTTTCCTTTGTGTGCGTGCTTATATTCAATTTCAATTAGTTTGGTGCAATTTAAACCATTTATGCTGTCGCAGATATTAGTGCATTTGTTGAGCACGCTAAAAGCATTTTTAAAATCTTTTTTAGCACTAAATTGTTTTGCATCTGCAATATAAATTTTAATAATTTCTTCGCTTAGCTTAACGCAGTCATAACGCGTATCGGTTTTTGGTTTTAAGGTATTAAGCACCATGCTTAGCGTTGTAAGTGATTTTTCATATTTTTTGTTGTTAAAATCAATCTTAGCTAATTGATAAAGGGAAGGAGGGAAGTTTTTTTTCACCTCAAGCGATTTGTTGAAATAGTTTTTAGCTTCTGTAGGATTTTTAACACTTAAATAATAAACTCCTTTTCTATAATAAGCTTCGTGCATGTTTTTTAAAACGTGCTGAACATCTTTTTTCAGTTTCTGGTTGCGCTGAACTATTTTAGAAATTTTCGGCATTAAACTAATTGGATCGTTTGTTTGCAACGATAGTTTTGAAACAAGACGCTGTGATTTAATGTTTTTAATTGTTTGATGTGTCTCATCAATTAATTTTAAATAAGCATTTAATAATTTTAAACTATCAAGATTAATCTTGTCTAAGTTTTGATTTGTGATTTTTATTCTCGCATCAGAATTATAATAAGAATCTATTGTGTTAAATTTCTGATTAAATTTTTGTTCGTTGCCTGAATCAAAAACAAGACTAATATTTAAAATTTCAAGCTCTGAACCTTTAATATTGTTTGTGTCAAGAAATGACAGATTAATAATTTTTTTACCCGATTTAAAAACTACATCAGTAAGAGTCTTACTTTTAATAACATTTTTTTCTTTGTCAATCCATTTAAGATTAAAATCAATCTTGTTTGGATAAAGAACATCGTTAATAATAAAACCTTTGTATTGAATTGTTCCTGCAAGTTTTATTTTAGAAATATCTGCTTTTAATAAAATTTTATTGCCTTTCTGATTTATTGACGACTCTAATAAATAAGAATAACTCAACTTTGTCGCTTGTAAAGGACTAGGAATGCTTTGTGATAATTGTTTAATAATTTTATTGTTAGCATTGTTTAATTCAGTGTTTGAATATTGAATAACAGTTTGTTTTTCCGAAATATTATTATAAATATTTATATTTTGCGAAAAGCTGTTAATTGAAAATAAAATTAGTGCAGAGTAGATTAGAATTTCTTTATACATTATATTGAATTTTTATGAACAAATTATTTACTAAAATAAAGCAAAAGAATTTAAAGTACAAAGACTTCGCATAATTTGTTAAAGTTTCATATGTTTATTTAATTATTAATTATAAATTACGAATTAGGAATTATGGATACTTGAACTTTTTTCGGTTTTAATAAGACTTCTGAATTCTAAGTTTCAAATTTTATTATATAATAATTTCCTTCCCGATTTGTTGTCACAAGTAATGTGTTGAAAATTTATCATATATGTCTCATATGAAGATAACATAAACATTAAACTTTTAACTTTCAACTTCATTCCTTTGTCTTTTCACTTTTATCTTTATACTTTTACAGACAGAAAACATTTTTGTAAAAATAAAACATTAAATATTAAAAAATGAACAATATAAATAAAATAGTAACTGCAGGAAACAAAGGGAAAAAAGTACGTTCCGATTGTTTTGTCACTCTTGAATTAACATCAGCAGGAGGTATAAATATTGAATTAATAAGCAAAGTAAAAGTATTGTTTGGTAAATCAATTATTGAATTGTGTGAAAAAGAACTTGAATTTTTCGGTATAAAAAATGCAAATGTAAAAATTGAAGACACAGGTGCATTACCATTTGTGTTAAATGCAAGAATTGAAGCTGCCGTTAAGCAACTTATTGAGACTGATAAAGAGTATTTGCCTGAAATGATTGAGGCAAATAATTATTCTTCAACAAAAGACAGATATCGTTTTTCTCGTTTATATTTACCGGGGAATACACCAAGCATGATGTTAAATGCAGGAATTCATAATCCTGATGGTATTATTCTTGACTTAGAAGATTCTGTTGCGCTTGCTAAAAAAGAAGATGCACGATTATTGGTTCGTAATGCTTTATTGCAAGTGAATTTTTACGGCGCTGAGAGAATGGTTCGTATTAACCAAGGACAACGTGGAATAGATGATTTAAAATTTGTTATTCCTCATAATGTTCACCTTCTTTTAGTTCCAAAATGTGAATGCGCTGAGTATTTACAACAATTAGATGTAGAGATAGAAAAAATTAAAAAGCAACATAACATAACTCATCCAATTTACTATATGCCAATTATTGAAAGTGCTATGGGTGTTGAAAAAACTTTTGAGATTGCTACAGCATCGCCAAATGTTGTTTCTTTGGCAATTGGTCTTGAAGATTATACAGCCGACATGGGCGTGAGAAGAACAAAACAAGGTAATGAATCTTTATATGCACGAACAAGAATGGTAAATGCTTGTCACGCTGCAAAAATTCAACCAATTGATTCTGTTTTTTCGGATGTGGCTGATATGGAAGGACTTAAAGAAAATGTAAAAGAATCTAAATCGTTAGGATTTGAAGGTATGGGATGTATTCATCCTCGCCAGATAAATATTATTCAAGATAATTTTGCTCCCGAACCCGATGAGATTGAAAAAGCCAAGAAAGTTGTTTTAGCATTTGTCGAAGCTGAAAAAAAAGGACTTGGCGTTGTTTCATTAGGAACTAAAATGATTGATCCTCCGGTAGTAAAACGAAATCAAAAAGTTATTGATTTAGCAGTTAACTTAGGCAAATTGTCTGAAAACTGGATAGAAGAAATAGAGTAATTCATAAACTTTATTTTTATTAAAAAGCACAGACTGTTAGCTGCTGCTTTTTTTTTGTAATTCAAAACCGCAAGCCATTGCACAGATTTACAACCCGTCTTTCCGAACTCGTTTCGGAATCTCTTTTTTGTTTTCAATTAG
>JAGLDO010000039.1 GCA_023145555.1 Bacteroidales bacterium | reverse complement strand
TTCAGATTACAAATCCGAAAGAGCAGAGATAATAAAGTTTGGAGTTGAAAATTGAAAGTTAAAAGTTAAAAGTTAATTCATGAAAAAAAACATTGCCATAGTTGCAGGAGGAGATTCTTCAGAATCTGTAATATCTCTACAAAGTGCTAAGCAAATAAGCGAAAATATTGACAGAGATATATATAATGTTTTTACAATTTATATTAAAGGAACTAAATGGGTTTATAAAAGTTCCGATAGCGATATCATAATTAATAAAGATGATTTTTCATTTAGCATCAATAATAAAAAAACTATTTTCGACTGTGTGTTTATAGCCATTCACGGAACACCGGGCGAGAATGGTATTTTACAAGCCTATTTCGATATTTTAAATATTCCATACACAACCGCCGGTCAATTGACTACTGCCTTAACTTTTGATAAATATGTATGTAAAACGTATTTAAAAGATATTGATATTTTAACAGCAAAAGCAGTAAAGCTGAAAAAAAACGATGAAATAAATCCTGAGAATATTATTAAAAAAGTTGGATTACCATGTTTCATTAAACCAAATAATGGAGGTTCGAGTTTTGGTATTTCAAAAGTTTATAACAAGAAAGATATAATTAACGCTGTTAATAAAGCCTTTAATGAAGATAATGAAATTATTATTGAAGAATTTATTAAAGGAACTGAAATAACATGTGGCTTATTAAAGACAAACAACAATGAGTATATTTTCCCTTTAACAGAGATTGCAACCAAAAATGATTTTTTTGACTATGAAGCTAAATATACTGATGGCGTAACTGATGAAATTACTCCTGCACGAGTTTCAAAAAATGTTGAACAACAATGCAAACAAACATCAATGAAAATTTATAAATTTCTTAATTGTAAAGGAATTGTTAGAATTGATTATATAGTAAACAATGAGCAACTTTATTTTCTTGAGGTTAATTCTGTTCCCGGAATGAGTAAAAACAGTATTGTTCCAAAACAAATCAGAACCATGGGTTTATCTTTTTCAGATATTTTTACTGAAGTTATTGAAGATGCTTTAAATAGCTAAAGTATTTAATAACACTTCCTTTTATTAAAAACTATCAACCTATTTTAGGACGACTCAATATTAAAAAATATTTAATAACTCTTAAGAGATTACAGAGCAATAAAATAAATTGATAATCATAACTCCCACTATTATAAGAAGCTGTGATTATATTATTTGAATTAGGCATTTTGATAATACAAGCAAAATCGTTATAATAGCGGAATAAAATATTCAAATATAGAACAAAGGTTTAAGTATCTTACCATTTTTGAGTTTCTGGGTAAGTAACACCCAACCCTACGAGGGTTTAAAACCCTCGTAGGGTTTATCTGTTACAATATTAATTAAGTGCCTAATTCAATATACTATTTATAGAGCTTATAATTATTTTTTTTTAGATTATTTCTTCTGTTCTTTTTTCTTCATCGCCATCAAAATTTTCTCGGGAGTAATAGGCAAATCGTTTATTCTAACACCAACAGCGTTAAAAATTGCATTTGATATTGCTGCCGGAGGAGTGTCTATACCAATTTCACCAACCGATTTAGCACCATAAGGACCAGAAGGTTCATAACTATCTGCAAATTCCACATTTATGTTTGGAACATCTTCGCGAGTTGGTATTTTATAATTCATTAAGTTGTTTGTAAGCATCTGACCGTATTTATTATACTTAACATCTTCATATACAGCCATACCAATACCTTGCAATAAACCGCCTTCCATTTGTCCAAGAGCCAATTTTGGATTAATTGTTGTTCCACAATCAACAACTGCAGTATAATCAAGAATATCAAAATGTCCTGTTTTAGTATCAACTTCCACTTCAACAAACCCTGCCATATAAGGAGGTGGTGATTTTTTGCCAACATAAGAATCAGAAGCAATAAGTTGCTCCTGCCCTTGTCCATAATGATATAGCCAACCCTTTGATATTTCTTTTAGAGATATTGATTTTTCTCCATCTTTACTTTTTATTGTTTTACCGTCAAAAATCGTGTCTTCTACATTAATTTGAAGATGCTTAGCTCCTTCAGATATAATCAGATTTTTCATTTTTTCGGCTGTTTTTCTTACTCCATTACCGGAGACAAAAGTAGTAGATGAAGCATAAGCACCGCAATCAAAAGGAGTTAAATCAGAATCGGAAGCATAAACAACAATATCTTCAACAGGTACATTTAAAGTCTCTGCAGCAATTTGAGCAAGAATAGTATCACTTCCTGTTCCAAGGTCGGTAGCACCAATTAAAAGATTGAAGAAACCATCATCGTTCAATTTTAACGAAGCAGCTCCCATATCCATGTTTGGTATGCCCGAACCCTGCATGGCAATTGCCATTCCAATGCCTCGTACTTTATCAGCATTAATTTTTTTATGTAGATATTTGCTGTTCCATTTAATCATTTCACTACCTCTTTTAAGGCAGTAATCTAATTTACAGCTTTCAATAATTTGTGCAGTTCCTTCACCGCCTTCACCCATAATTTTAAATATCTCAGAAGTTTCTCCTTCTTTAATCATATTCATTTCCCGAAGTTGAATTGGGTCAATATTTAATTTATCGGCTAATTCATCCATAGCAGATTCCAAAGCAAAGTTACCTTGAATAGCACCATATCCGCGATAAGCACCTCCCGGTGTGTGGTTTGTATAAACAACAATTCCTCCAAATCGAACTGCTTCAACTTTATTGTAAAGAGGTAATGTTTTTGAGCCTGCAATCATAAAAACAGTAAGTGCATGTTCACCATAAGCTCCTGTATCTGAAAGCACACGTAAATCAATAGCTTTTAACCTTCCTGTTTTATCAGCACCAATTTTTATGTTTAATCGCATAGCATGGCGTGAAAAAGAAGATTCAAATACTTCTTTACGAGAATAAATACATTTTGACGGTCTGCCCGTCTTTAAAGTAACGAGAGCACAAAACAGCTCGCCATGAATTTGTTGCTTTCCCCCAAAAGCACCACCAACACGAGGTTTTACAACTCTAATTTTATTAATTGGCATGCCAAGAGCTTCGCCAATTATTCGTCTGAGATGAACAGGTGTTTGTGTTGAAGTAATAATATTTAATCTTTCGTAATGGTCGATATATGCAGTTGATGAATGCGTCTCAATAGCAACATGAGCTTGTGCTTGTGTATAATATGTTTTATCAAGAACTACTTCAGAATTTTTTAATACTTCATCAACATCACCAATATGCATATCATAAGTACATGCAATATTTTTAGACGCATCAAAGCCCATAGGAAACATTGTATATGATTCCTTTTCGGGATGTATTACAGATTTATTATTTTCTGCTTTTTCAAAATCTAAAACAGCTTCAAAAACCTCATATTCAACCTCAATAAGCTTCATTGCCTGGTCGGCTATCTCATCTGTTGTTGCAGCAACTACAGCAACTTCATCACCAACATAACGAACATACTCATCTAAAATAAATTTATCTTTTGGCGATGGTTCGGGATAACCTTGTCCGGCTCTTGTAAATACATTTCGAGGAACATCTTTGTGAGTAAAAACACATTCAACGCCGGGATATTTTACAGCCTTGTCAACATTAATATTTTTAATTCTGGCAAAAGCATGGGGGCTTCTCAATACTTTTACAATAATAGCATTACTGTCGGTCAAATCATCGGTAAAAGCAGGTTTGCCTTTAGCAAGACCCATGCCGTCAATTTTTGGAATAGATTTATTTACTTGTTTCATTTTTTGTCCTCCAAATATTTCTTTATTGCACGAGTGTGGCTCACATAACCGGTGCATCTACAAAGATTTCCTGATAAATAATGATTTATCTCATCTTCAGTAGGATTGTTAAGCTCTTTTTCCATACCCATTGTTGTTAGAACAAGACCAGGTACACAAAATCCGCATTGAACGCTACCTTCGTCAACAAGATATTTGCTAATTTTTTCAACTTTGTTTTGAACGCCTTCAACTGTTGTTACTGAGTGTCCATCAGCTTTAGCTGCAAAATATGAACAGGAAAGAATAGGTTTGCCATCTAATAATACAGTGCATGCACCACATGAACCTGTATCACATCCGTGTTTTACACTTAAGCAACCATTTTTACGAAGCACTTCAAGAAGCATTTCGTCCGGCCTTATATCAATAATTTTATCTTGATTATTTATTTTAAGATTAATCTTCATTTGTTTATATTTTTGTATTCAACTTATATTTAATTGTTTGTCCACGAATTACACGGATTAACACGAATTTTTTTATCTGTTTATATTTTTATTTCACATAAAGTCGCAAAGTTAATCTCAAATTTTAAACTTTAATTTTATGTTAGTCGCGAATGCACTAATGAAATCGATATTTTTTGCTGCTGTATTTTAATCATTCTCTTGTGTGTTTTAAATCAATCATGGATGTTTCATTTGTTTTTTTGTAATTAGTTCATTATTAAGTATTTAATAATTAACAATTAATATTAAGTATTGCCCTCGAAACAAGTGTTTTACAAAGCTCTTGGCGATATTCGGCAGAAGCTCTGAAATTGGAAGTAAATTTTATTTCTTCGGAAGCAATTAACCCTGCTTTTTCAGCATTTTCTTTTGAAAAATCAACCGTTTTAAGGAAACTTTCAGCTTTGTCGGCACAAATTGCAATTCCGGGACGAGCTCCTACAGCAATTTTATAAAAATTATTATTATGCTTTGATACTGCAACATTTAAAATGGCATAATCTGTTTTAGTATTTCTAATAGACTGGAAATCAGCATTTAAATTATTTTTTGTAATTATTATTTTTTCAATAACATCATTATGTTTTTTATTGATAAAATCTAATAAATTAACAGCGCCTGTTTTATAGAGAATTACTTTGCTGTCGAGAACTGATAGAGCAGCTATTAAATCGGAAAAACCGAATTTACCTGCAATAGAACCGCCTACTGTTGCAATATTTCGCAATTGAACACCTACAATATTTTTTATTGATTTGCTTATGATACCGTTAAAATATTTATTAGTAATATCATTAATCTCAAGTTCACGAAGTGTTGTTGTTGCACCAATCTCAATATAATTTTCTGTTTCTGTAATAAAGTCAAGTTTTAGATTTGACAAATCAACAGCTGTACCAATATGCTTTTTGCTAAGTCGCATATAAGCTCCTCCTCCAATAATCTGAGAATTTTCTTTTGTTGTTAAAATTGAATATGCTTCTTCAATAGTTTTTGGTTTTTTATATTCATCAATAATCATAGTTGATATAGTTAAAAGTTGGGATTTTAAGGTTTAGGGATTAAAATTTAAAGTTATACCTATTGTTTATTTTTTGTAAATCAAAAAGTATTCCAATGAACAATTTTATTGAAACTTTTTCTTAATTTTTGATGTCTGTTTGTGTCTGCTTCTTCGGCCGGATAACCTAAGGGAATTAAAGCAACAGGCTCAATACCATCAGGAAGCATTAATATATCAGAACATTGCATAACATTAAATTTACATATCCAGCAAGTTGACAAACCGAAATTTGTAGCAGCTAAAGTTAAATGGTCAACAGCAATTGCAACATCAATATCACAATGGTCTTTACCATCTGAACGACGCCACGAAGAATTATGATCACCACATGCAACAATAATCACAGGGGCTTGTTTTAGCCAAACATTGTTATAGCAACTCGCAATTTTTCGTAATTCTTGATTATCTGTAAAGACAACAAAATGCCAAGGTTGCAAATTTTTCGCCGATGGTGCTAAACGTACTGTCTCTAGTATTTTTATAATGATTTCTCTTTCAACAGGTTTGTCTGTATACTTTCTTGAAGAAAATCTTTTTTTTGCTAATTCAGTAAACGCCATAATAGTATTTTTTTAATTCTATTTATCAAAGTACAATATAAGGAATTTGGATGAAAAAAGCATATTATTTTGTAATAATCTAATTTTATTACAAGTAAGTGATTGATTATAAAACAATTCGTTTCTTATTGAATTATGTTTTGTCTTATTAAGTCCATTATTATTTATTGATAAATCTGCTATATTTTAAAAAAGCTGAAAGTTTCGTTTCAACTACCTGCTGTTTGGGATTTGCAATCCCGAACTAACAAGCTGTATATTAATACTTTCGGATT
>JAGLDO010000038.1 GCA_023145555.1 Bacteroidales bacterium | reverse complement strand
AGTATTTATTTCAATAATTTTTGCTCCATTTTGTTTAGCTGTATGTGGAATTAGTGAAGCCGGCATTATTTCACCTGTAGTGCCTATAACAAGAAAAACTTCTGCATTTTGAGCTTCATTTTGTGACATTGTGTTTGCGTATTCCGGTATTTGTTCGCCAAAAAATACAAAATCCGGTTTTAGAACACTTCCACAAACACTGCATTTTGGTGGTAAATTATCTAAATTATTTTTTTTTACATCAACTACTTTGTTGCATTTTGTACATATTAATTTTTGTGAATTACCATGAAATTCATAAACAGTCTTACTACCTGCTTCTTGATGTAAATTATCAATATTTTGAGTTATTACACTTTTAATCAGACCTTTTTTTTCTAAATTAGCTATGCTGATGTGTGCTGCGTTTGGTTTTGCTTTTCCAAAAAAATCATAAAAAATTTCTTTAATTTTAATCCAAGATTCTTTGTGGTGAGAATGAAAATAATCAATATCTAATACTATTGGGTCGTATTTACTCCATAAACCGGCAGCTCCTCTAAATGGCGGAATACCACTTTCAACAGAAATGCCGGCACCTGTAAATGCAGTGGTGTGTTTTGAATTTTTTAATAGTTGAGCTGCAAGTTCTATTTTATCTTTCATAAAGAGATTTAATATCTTTCTAACCCGGCTAACACACGTTTATCAAAAAGAGTAGGATAATCGTCTTCAAAAGTTCCCATAATTGAAGAAAAAAGAGATTCTCTTATTAATCTCGATTTATTTTTTACTTTATATTTGTTACAATATTGGTTGAAAACAGCAATTTCTTTATCGTTTAATAATACCGATTTCTTATGTTTACGCACTAAATTTCTTGTTTTATAGTTCATAAGATTAAAATTATAATTTTTTTCAAAAATAAGATTAAAGTTTTATCTTTCGCAAAAATAATTGAAATAGAAACTAACATTTTAAACAATTTATTAACAAATGGGGAATCCTGTAAAAAAAGTAGCTGCAATTCATGATTTATCAGGAGTTGGAAGAGCATCGTTAACAGTTGTTATACCAATATTATCTACAATGGGTATTCAAGTTTGTCCTTTGCCAACAGCTGTATTATCAACCCATAGTAAATTTTCCGGCTATCATTTTGTTGATTTAACAGAACATATGCAACCAATTATCAATCATTGGGAAGCTCTAGATTTAAAATTTAACGCTATATATAGTGGATTTTTAGGTTCAGATAAGCAAATTGATATAGTAAAAAAATTTATTGATAAATTTAGGCAAGACAATCAATTAGTTGTTGTTGATCCGGTTCTTGGTGATGATGGTGAGCTGTATGGGCCATTTAACCGATATATGATTGATAAGATGAAACAATTAATAAAAAAAGCAGATATAATTACTCCAAATTTAACCGAAGCCGCTTTTTTATTAGACAAACCATTTTCGTTAGAAATATCACAAGAAGAAATAAAATCATGGGTCAAAAAATTAGCAGATATGGGACCTAAAATTGTTATTATAACAAGTGTTCCTGAAAAATTAACCAATAAACAAACTTCTGTTATTGCATATAATAAACAGGATAACAGACTTTGGAAAGTTACTTGCGATTATTTGCCTGCTAGTTACCCCGGCACAGGAGATGCTTTTGCAAGCGTTATTGTTGGTTCGCTTTTGCAAGGAGATAGTTTACCAATAGCTTTAGACAGAGCTGTTCATTTTATTTCGATGGGTGTTAGAGCAACTTTTGGTTATAACTACAATACAAATTTTGGAATATTATTAGAAAAAATTTTGCCTAACTTGCAATCACCTGTTCAAATAAGCAGTTACGAATTATTAGACTAAAAAGTATGTATGAGATAGAATTAGTAGCAACCGATTTAGACGGAACATTATTGAACAGGGATAAGACTGTTAGTGCCGATGATTTTTCAACGCTTAACTCACTGGTTGGCAAAAATATATATCGTGTAATCGCAACCGGGCGAACTTTATATTCTTTAAGAAAAATTATTACAGATGATTTTCCTGTTGATTATATAATATTTTCGTCAGGAGCCGGTATAATAAATTGGAAAACAAAGGAACTGATTTACACAAAAATCTTGAAAAAAAAACATGTCCTTTCTGTTTGTGATGTCTTTTTTGAAAACAATGTAGATTTTACTATTCACAAAAAAATACCAAAAAACCATAGATTTGTTTTTAACAAAAGCAGTAAAAGAAATAATGATTTCGACAACTATTGCAATTTTTATAAAGAATTTGCAGAACCTTTAAATCAAAGAAGATTGAATTTTAGTCAATCGACACAACTATTGGCGATTTTTCCCAACAATATTGAAATGTTTAATAAAGTAAAAGAGCAATTATCAGATGTAAAGGTAATTCGCGCAACTTCTCCTGTTGACGAAGATTCTATATGGATGGAAATTTTCCCTGAAAATGTTTCAAAAGGTAATGCTCTGCTTTGGTTATGTAAAAAATTGGCTGTTGATATAAAAAAAACAATAGGAATAGGTAATGATTATAATGATGAAGATTTTTTGAATGTAACAAATTATAGCTTTGTTGTTGATAATGCTCCTGAAGAAATAAAACAAAAATTTTCGGTAACAGACAGTAATAAGAATAGTGGATTTACCAAGGCTGTCGAAAAAATTCTGAATTCATCCTTATAAATATTGAGACTACTCCGAAA
>JAGLDO010000037.1 GCA_023145555.1 Bacteroidales bacterium | reverse complement strand
ACGTACAGATTTATAGCTTTCAGTTCTTTTGTAAAGTTAACCGCTTAGCGACTTTTCGAATTCACCTTATAAATATTATTATTAACCTCAGTTCGACTTAAAATTTTGTAACATTAGGTTTTTAATTTCTTTTTTTTTGCAGCCGGGAAAAGAATATTATTCAATATTAATCTATATCCCGGAGAATTTGGGTGAAGATTTAAATCTGTTGGAGGGTCACCTACAAAATGTTGATAATCCTCAGGGTCGTGACCTCCAAAAAAGCTCCATGTACCTTTCAGATATTCACCATGAATGTAACGAGCTTCATTAGCAACTTTATTTTCACCCATAATTAGCACATTTGTCTTTATTAAATTTTTATTAAAAGCTGTTGTTTGCCCCATAAAACCTTTAATAATATTTGTATGATTTTGACAAAGCATAGTTGGAACAGGATCCCACTTTGCAGAGAAATCGAATAAAGTAAAATAATCACTATTTTTTTGAACCTTACGCGTTGTTGTTACATCAATATCTGAAAATTCATACTCATAGGGATTTCTGACAAGAGTAAAATCTTTAAAAGCAAAAGTCTTGCTAAAATCCAGTTTCTGTTGCATATCAGGGTCGCCCGGGTCACCGTCAAACATTGATTCGCAAATGTCAACATTTTCGGAAGCTAAAGCTATATCGTAAGTATCAGTAGCCGAACACATCGAAAAAAGGAAGCCTCCTGTTGCAACAAAACTTTTAATACTTTTTGCAACAGCTAATTTTAATTGAGAAACTTTTTTAAATCCCAACCTGTTAGCCATTTCCTCAGCGTTCTGAACTTGTTTTTTATACCACGACATATTATGATAAGCACCGTAAAATTTACCATACTGTCCTGTAAAATCTTCATGATGTAAATGTAGCCAGTCATATTTTTTAAAATCACCGCTCAACACTTCTTCATCATAAATAATGTCATAAGGTATTTCTGCATAAGTTAAAACAAGAGTAACAGCATCGTCCCATGGCAATTTATCTTTAGGTGAGTAAACTGCTACCTTAGGGGCTTTTTGCAGCTTTACTGCATCCATATTAATTTCTGGTTGAGCAATATCGTTTAAAATTTTTTCAGATTGCACATCAGCAATAATCTCATAACTAACATTGCGTATAACACATTCTGTTTCAATCTCTTTAACATAGTCACACATAAAACTTCCGCCACGGTAATTTAACAACCATTTAACTTCAAGATTTCTCTGCAATACCCAGTATGCAATTCCATAAGCCTTTAAATGATTTTTTTGGATATCATCCATAGGGATTAATAAAAAAGCTGATTGTGCTGTTTTTCCAAACAATAAAGAAAATAGAATTAGTAATATAATGAATTTTCTACTCATTAAAGTGGAACATTTAAAATTGAGAATTAGACTCTAAATCACTATTATGATCAAAGGAATCATTATTAATTTTTGAACTAAATGTCATGTTATTTGAATCATTTGGGAACGAATCCATAAAATCTCCTTCGAGGTCAGAAAATTTTGCTAATTCGGCCTGAAATTTTAAGCGAACATCACCAACTGCACCATTACGATGCTTAGCAATAATTATTTCGGCAAGACCAATTAATGAATTTCCATCTTTATCTTCAGTCAATCCATATCTTTCGGGACGATGAATAAAAAGGACCATATCTGCATCCTGCTCAATAGCACCGGATTCACGAAGGTCGGATAACTGAGGTCGCTTATCTCCTGAACGCATTTCAACAGATCGGTTTAATTGTGACAATGCAATTATTGGTATATCTAACTCTTTGGCAATAGCTTTTAACGAGCGTGAAATTGTACTAACCTCTTGTTCACGACTATATTTAAAATCACCACCGAGGGTCATTAACTGCAAATAATCAATTACAATTATTTTAACGTCATGTTGAATTTTTAATCGACGTGCTTTTGCTCTAAATTCAAATAATGAAAGTGCCGGCGTATCATCAATAAAAAAGGGTGCGTCGACTAAATTTTTAATTTTGTAGTCAAGTTGCTCCCACTCATAATCAGCTAATCTACCATTTTTTATTTTATCAGATGCTAATTCTGTTTCACTAACAATCAATCTATTTACAAGTTCGAGAGAAGACATCTCTAGAGAAAAGAAAGCAACTGGCTGATTGTGTTCCACGGCTATGTTTCTAGCCATAGTTAACGCAAAAGCTGTTTTTCCCATTGATGGTCGTGCTGCAACAATAACTAAATTTGAATTTTGCCAACCTGAAGTTATTCGGTCAATATTTGTAAAACCCGAAGGAATACCTACTAAACCATCTTCACGTTTTGATGCTTCTTCAATTTTTTTTATTGCTTGCTGAATTACAACATTTATTTTAGCAGTTTCTCTTTTAATGTTTCCTTCAGCTACTTTAAACAATTCACTCTCAGAAAAATCTAATAAATCGACAACATCAGTGGATTCATCAAAAGCTCGTTTTTGTATTTCAGAAGAAATTCTAATTAATTCTCTTTGAATAAATTTTTGGGCAACTATTCGTGCGTGATACTCAATGTGAGCAGCAGATGCTACACGATTTGTTAATTGTGTAATATAGAAAGGACCACCTATTTCATCCAATTCTCCTTTATTTCTAAGCTCTTCTGTTACTGTTAAAATATCAATTGCTTTATCGTTAGACGATAAATCTAAAATTGCCTTGAAAATTTTGTTATGTGCATCTTTATAAAAACTATTAACCTTTAAAATATCAATAACAGACAAAATTGCATCTTTTTCAAGCATTAGAGCACCAAGAATTGCTTGCTCAATATCTACAGCTTGTGGCGGCAGTTTGCCTAGTTCTTCATTAATAGGACTTTTTGTTGTAAAATTTACACTTTTTGTTGACATAAAATATTATTATTATTTTTCGGAAAAACTTTCAAAGTTAAGAAAACTATTCCGTATTTTTTTTATAAAACAGATTTTGTTTATTAACATTTTTGTTATTTAAATTTATTATAAATTTGCTCGTGATTTTCAAGCAAAAAAACAATTTTTTTATTTTCTTTAATTAATATATTACTTTTAACTGATAAAAAAATAAGGAATATGCTTTGTTTCCCAAATGCTAAAATAAATATTGGCTTAAATATTATTGAAAAAAGAGCTGATGGTTTTCATAATCTCGAAACTTTGTTTTATCCAATTGGTTTAAGTGATATTTTAGAGTTTACAATTAATGACAATCAAGCTAAAAGTATTAAATTTTCGAATACAGGAATTACTATTGATGGTGATTATCAAACCAACCTAATTGTAAAGGCTTGTAAATTACTTACTGAAAAAGAACAATATGATAAATTAAACATTCATTTACACAAAATTATTCCTATTGGAGCCGGATTGGGAGGAGGCTCATCAGATGGTGCATTTATGGTGAAGTCTTTGAATGAATGCTTTAATTTAGGTTTAACTAAAAACAAGCTACAAAATTTTTCACAACAATTGGGAAGTGATTGTGCTTTTTTTATCGAAAATAAACCATCGTTAGCATATGAAAAAGGAACTAAAATTAAACCCATAAATTTAAGTTTAAAAGGTTTTT
>JAGLDO010000036.1 GCA_023145555.1 Bacteroidales bacterium | reverse complement strand
AGTGATGTTACAATTATTGCTACAGGTCATTTGGTGTGGAAAGCCATAGAAGCTTGCCAAATTTTAGAAGACAAAGGTATTTCTGCCGAAATAATAAATATTCATACAATTAAACCTTTAGACGAGAAAGCAGTCTTACAATCAGTAGCAAAAACAAAAGCTGTAGTTACTGCTGAAGAACATATGATGAATGGAGGTTTAGGCGATAGCATTGCTCAACTATTGGCAAGGAAACAACCAACACCAATTGAGATGGTTGCTGTTAACGATACTTTTGGCGAAAGTGGTACTACCGAAGAGTTGTTGACTAAATATGAAATTAATACTGAAAATATTGTTTTAGCTGCTGAAAAAGTAATAAAACGTAAATAGTATCAGAGAAATTAAATTTTGTAATATTATTTTTTTCAAAAACCAAATCACAAAATCTGAGTAATAGGGATTTTAAATGGTTATATCATATTATTTTTTTCAATTTAACCATTAAAAAATATATTAAAACTTAAAATATGATTTATTAAATCAATATTCGAAATTTTAAAGTTTTTGTACTGATGCTAAGTAATTAATTTTTATTTATATGCCGAATTACTCTGATAAAGAGTTGCTTTCTTTTTTTCGTAATAACGAGAAAAGAAACTATGCATTTAATCTTTTGGTGAGAAAATATCAGGAACGATTATATTGGCATATTCGCAGAATAGTTATTAACCATGAGGATGCTAATGACGTTTTGCAAAATACTTTTATTAAAATTTTTAAAGGATTAGATAAGTTTAGAGAAGATTCGAAATTATTCACATGGCTTTATCGAATTGCAACAAATGAAGCTATTACTTTTTTAAACAAAAAAAGAAAAAAATATTTATTGCCAATTATTGATGTTGAAAGTAAGCTGGTTAATTCTTTAGAAAGCGATGAGTATTTTGATGGCGATGAATTACAATTAAAACTGCAAAAAGCTGTACTCTCATTACCAAAAAAGCAACGATTAGTTTTTAATATGAAGTATTTTGAAGAAATGAAATATGAAGAAATTTCTAAAATTTTAAATACATCGGTTGGCTCATTAAAAGCATCTTATTTTCATGCTGTGAAAAAAATTGAGGCTTATATAAAGGAATCGTGTAATTAATAAGAATTATAAGAATTTTTAATTTTATGAATTTTTTTATTCTAGTTAGATTAAACTTTTAATTAATAATATAGTCATACAATAAAAAACTATGGAAGATTTATCAAAAATAGCGCCCAATCTTTCAAAAATAAAGAAGGAGAACAATTTCAATGTTCCTGATAATTATTTTGATGATTTTCCATCAATAGTTCAAGAGAGGATTAGTAAAAAATCATCTACTTTTATTTCAAAATTTTTGTTTCTTATTCTCAAACCACAATTTATTGCAGCTTTTAGTATAGTTGTGATTTTCTTTGTATCATATTCAATTTTTAATTCTCATAAGGAAACAAACATACTTAGTTCAAATGATGTTGCTGAATATTTTGAACAAAATCAGACAGATTACGATGAGAATTTATTAATTGATGTTATTGTTAACGACCCAAATATTGATATATCGAATAATTCTGACAATGATGTAATTATTGATTATTTAATAGATAATGATATTGATTATTCAACTTTAGTTAATGCACTTTAAATCTTTATAAAATGAAAACTGCAAAATTTTTAGTAATAGTATTTTTCTTATTTCTTCAATTTTTTTATGTCTCAGGACAAAACCCTAATAATAGGAGGGAGAGAATTAAGATTCAAAAGATTGCCTTTATTACTTCAAAATTACAACTAACACCAGAAGAAGCACAACAATTTTGGCCTGTTTATAATGAATTTGATAATAAAATTGAAAATTTAAATAAAGAAAAAAATAAAGAACTGAGGAATTATGTTTTAAATAAAGATAATATTTCCGATAGTGAAAGTGTGAAAGTAGCCGATGATTTTATTCAATATGGAATTAAACTGGCAAATCTAAAGCAAGAATATCATTTACAATTTAAAAAAATTCTTACTGCAAAAAAAGTAGTAAGTTTATATATGGCCGAAGGGCAGTTTAAGCAGTATTTAATTAAGCAGATTAGAAATAAGAATGCTCCAAAACGCAGAGATAATTTTAGGTAATTAATAATAAAAAAGCAAGAGAAAAAATTTATCTCTTGCTTTTTTATTTAATAATTTTTAAAAAAAATTATTTTTTCATTTTATTTTCCTTTTCACTTTCTTCAAGTTTTTTAATCTTTGTGAAAGCATGTTCTAACATATCATTCATTTCAATCTCATTTTTTTTACTTTTAGAAATGTCGGTTCCTATACTAAGTATTTTAATAGGTTTTCCCGAGTTGTCGTGAATAGGAGTGTAGGTTTCTGAAGTCCAGCTTTCTATACCATTAACTGTTTCATTAAATATTCTTGTCCTGCTTTTCCCCATTTTCAAATCTTCCCAGAATTTTTTATATGCAACAGGGTCTTCTCTTGCTTCGGATGCAAGTGTATCCATATTTCTACCTAACATCTGTTCTTTTGTAGAACCTATTATTTCAAGGTTTTTTTCATTAATATCAATAATATTACCTTCCATATCAAAAATAACAATAGATGAATTCATGCTTAGGGCATCCCATAAACCTGACAATTCACCTTCTCTTCTGGCTGCATCTTCTTGAGTTGCTTGAAGTTCTTCTAGGTTTTGCCTCATTTCTTCTTCTTGTGCAGCCAATTCTTCGCCTTGTTGTTGCGATTGCTCAAGTAATATTGCTGTTCTTTCGTTTATTTTAACACTTGATATTGTTGATGAAATACTTTCTCCAACTTTTTCAACAAATTTAATTTTATATTTATCCAATTCGTAAAATGAAACTATTTCAACAACACCTAAAACGTCTTCGTTCAGTTTAAGAGGTACTAACAATAAACATCTGGGGTTTGCTTCGCCTAATCCGGAAGTAATGTGAACATAATCTTCAGGTATATCAATCATATATATTGATAATTTTTCATGAACACAACGACCAACCAATCCTTCACCTAATTGATATTTTTTATTTATTAATTTTTTTCTGTCATAGGCTATGGCTGCTGTTAATTCGTAAAAGATATTATTTTTATCATTATCGTCAACAATGTATATTGCACCTTGAGTTGCTTCTAAATAATTAACTAAATTTCTGATAATATTAAATGACAATATTTTTATATTATCATTATTTTGACGTAATATTTCTCCAAATTTAGCTAATCCTTGAGTTGTCCAGTTTTGTTTTCCATCTTCAATTTTGCGTTTTTGGTCTTCTTTTTTTGCATTTTGAAGACTGTTGCGCATTTCTATCAATGATTTTCCCAGAGCATCTTTGTCGCTGAGTAATTCAAACTCATAATTTAATTCCCCTTGCTTAATATGATTTGCAAATTCAACTTTTTTATTTAAACCATTAATAGAATCATTTAGAGCATCTGTCATTTCCTCAATTTCATCACCTGTTTGTATTTTAATTCTCATTTTCTCATCAATATGACCTTTTGAAAGAAATTTTAATAATTCAGTGATTTTAGTTAAGGGATTTATTATGTTTTTACTGATAAGAGAAACAATTAAAGCTAAAAACATAATTCCCAGAATACCAATAATAATTGATATTCTGAATTTATTATTAGCTTCCTCCATAATAGTCTTAACAGGAACAGAAATTGCAATTGACCATGGAGTGTTTGTATTCATTATTTGAATAGGCACATATGATAAATAATTTTCAACACCATTTTCATCAGTCTTTTTATAATTGAAGGTTTTACCTTTTGAAATTTTTTCGGAGATATTGAATTTTTTTTCATCTTCAGGAAAAATTTCTTCAATTCTTTTATTGAGAAATTCTTTGTTAGGATGACCGGAAATAACACCTCCATTAGATATCAGAAATGCAAAACTTCCTTCATAAGGTTTTATTTTATCAACAATCTCCTGTAATTGAATTAAAGTAATATCAAAAGCAACAACACTAATATATTTTCCATTTTCTACAATTGGAGATATAAGACTTGTCATTAAAAGTTGTTTTGTTTTACCAGTTGTTTGAATGTCAAGATATGGTTCATTAATATTAGGAATTAGAATAGATTTTGTTTCAGCGTAAAGTTTTGAATCTCCATCCATACTTCTATATTCTACAATGTCTTTTACTATTCCATTTTCTTTCCATAAAGAGTGGCTTATTCTACCATAAGGTTTATCCCAATTTGGATCAATAGCAGATAATTCCCAACTATCCCACAGGGCATAAATATTAGAATTGTTTTCAAAAACTTTTAAATACATTTTATGTATCATTTCCTGCCATTCATCTTTATCAAACTCTTTATATATTTTAAAAGCATTACTAAGAGCAATAACAGCAGAAAATTGAGCATCAATTTTTGCTTTTATGTTTTTAGCTGACTTTTGAACTTGTTTATTTGTAATTTCAATAGCATCGTTATATGCTTTTTTTCGAGCATTAAAACTTATATACCCTACAGCAATTATATAAATAATTATTGCAGCCGGAATTACAAATAATTGAAATTTTTGTTGAATTTTAAGTTTAAGCCTCATATACAGATCCTTTCTTGAATTTTTTTTATTCAGTTATGAAATGAAATTTATAATTTATTATTTTTTTGACAGTTTTTTAATCTGTTCTCTTAGTTCCTTTTCTGTTTTTTCAAGTTTTGAGATTTTATTAAAAGCATGTTCTAACATATCATTAGTTTCAACTTCATTTTTTTTACTTTTAGTAATATCGGTTCCGATACTTAAAATTTTAATTGGTTTACCTGAGTTGTCGTGAATAGGAGTGTATATTTCCGAAACCCAAATTTCTTTTCCTTTTGATGTTTCTTGAAATACTCTTGTTCTGCTTTTCCCCATTTTCAGATCTT
>JAGLDO010000035.1 GCA_023145555.1 Bacteroidales bacterium | reverse complement strand
CCTTTAAATTCTTCAAAAATTACATCATCCATTTTCGAACCTGTTTCGGTTAAAGCTGTAGCCAATATTGTTAAAGAACCTCCATTTTCGATATTACGTGCAGCACCAAAAAAGCTTTTAGGTTTTTGTAAAGCGTTAGCATCAACACCACCAGACAATACTCTGCCTGACGCAGGTGAAACAGTATTATATGCACGAGCTAATCGAGTAATAGAATCGAGAAGAATAAACACATCGTGTCCGCTTTCAACTAAACGTTTTGATTTTTCAAGCACAATATTTGCAATTCTCACATGCTTATCTGCAGGTTCATCAAAAGTTGAAGCAATAACCTCGGCATTAACGCTACGAGCCATATCTGTAACTTCTTCGGGGCGTTCGTCAATAAGAAGAATAATTAAATACACATCGGGATGATTAGCAGCAATTGCATTAGCAACTTCTTTTAAAAGAACAGTTTTACCTGTTTTTGGCTGAGCAACAATTAAGCCTCGTTGTCCTTTCCCAATAGGTGTAAACATATCAATAATACGAGAAGACAAACTGCATTTTTGATGACCTGTTAAATTAAATTTTTCATTTGGAAATAATGGTGTTAAGTAATCGAAAGGTACACGATCTCTAACAGCTTCCGGCGCTGTTCCGTTAATTTCTTGAATTTTAATTAGCGGGAAATATTTTTCACCTTCTTTTGGTGGACGAATTGTTCCTTTTACAGTGTCGCCTGTCTTTAGTCCAAATAATTTAATCTGTGATTGTGAAACATAAATATCATCGGGAGAATTCAAATAGTTATAATCTGATGAACGCAAAAAACCATAACCATCAGGCATTACTTCTAGCACTCCCGAATTTGTAATAACACAATCGAAATCTATATTTTCTTTTTTGTCGTAATTCCTTTTTCTATAAGGTCTATCACTATTATTAGTTCTGTTTATGTTAGCGGTATTTGTTGTTTTGTTTGAAGAATAATTATGGGATGTAGTATTTTTTTCTACTTTTTCTACTTTTTCTTCCTTTACAATTGCCTCTACTGCAACTTCCTTTTCAACTTTTTCTATTACAGGTTTATTTACAATTGAGCTTGTCTGTTTCTCACTTTTTTCCTGAATTCTTGTTCGTGTTCTGGGTCTAGTTCCCAAATTTCTTTGTTTAGGTTTTGTGCTGCTAGTATTAGCTTTCTTTTCAATTTTAATTCCATCTGAAGCAGAAATAGCTTGTTGATCTAAAATTTGATAAATCAAATCTTGCTTTCGGAGGGAATCAATTTTTTTTACTTTTAATTGCTTAGCAATTTCTTTTAATTCTGAAACAACCTTCTTGTTCAGCTCAAGAATATCATACATAAAAATTTTATATTAAATTAATATTTTGATTAGTTCATTAAATAACACATGAAAAATGGGTCAATTATTATATTGAAGAAAATAACGATTTTTAATTCAAAAAGATTATTGGAATTATTTTGCAAGTATAAACCAAAACATTGTAAAAAGCAAGAGAAAAAAAATATTTAAATAAAAAAATGTAATTTTGCACATAAATTAATAACTAAAAATATGCCATTACTGTATAAAAAATTTATAGAATCGAAAAAATATTACATAAATGAGACTTCGTTTAAGTTGCTAATGCAAAAAAGGATATACAAAGTATTGCTAATATGTAGTAATTACGATGCCTTTATGATTGAAGAAGATGGTAGAATTGATGAGCAAATATTTAACGAATATGTTTCTTTAAATTTAAGATATCCTCCAATTTTTATACAAGCCAACACTGCAAAAAAGGCTTTCCGTTTATTAGGAAAAGGAGATATCGATCTTGTAATTACTATGCTTAGTGTTCGTGAGATTGATGCTTTTGCTCTATCAAATCAGATAAAAGAAAAATTTCAAAACATTCCTATTGTTGTATTGACTCCCTTTTCGCGCGAAGTTAGAATGAAAATCACCAAAGAAAATCTGAGTGCTATCGACTATGTGTTTTGTTGGTTGGGCGATGCAGATTTGCTACTTGCTATAATAAAACTTATTGAAGATAAGATGAATGTTGAACATGATGTTAAAATTGTTGGCGTTCAAACTATTTTATTGGTTGAAGATTCAATCCGTTTCTATTCCAGTTATCTTCCAAATATGTATAAAATTGTATTAAAACAATCACAAGATTTTATGAAAGAAGGACTGAACGAACACCAACGTATGCTCAGAAAACGTGGTAGACCAAAAATTCTTCTTGCCACAAATTATAACGAAGCAATCGACCTTTACGAAAAATATAAACATAATTTACTGGGTGTTATTTCAGATACACGATATAAAAAAGATGGAGTAGAAGATGCAGAAGCCGGTATTAAATTATTTAAAAAAATAAGATCAGAAAATAAACATTTACCTTTTTTACTTCAATCCTCTGAGACAAAAAATGCAAAAACAGCAAAAAAAATAGGAGTTAGTTTTATAAATAAAAATTCTAAAACCCTATCAATAGAACTACGTAATTATTTATTCAGACGCTTAGCTTTTGGTGATTTTATTTTTAAAACACCTGACACAAAAAAAGAAATTGCAAGAGCAAAAGATCTTAAAGAATTACAAAAAAAAATATTAGAAATACCTGACGAATCATTAAATTATCATATTCATCGCGACGATTTTTCAAGATGGTTAAATGCTCGTGCCTTATTTTCAATTGCTGAAATATTTAAAGCTCATGCACCCGAAGATTTTGAAAGTATTAGCGAAGTAAGGAGTTATATTTACGAAGAAATTTTAAAATTTAGAATTAATAAAGGCAGGGGTATAATATCAAAATTTGACAAAAATCATTTTGACGAATATCTGATTTTTTCACGTATTGGAGAAGGTTCTCTCGGGGGAAAAGGCAGGGGTCTTGCTTTTATTGATTCTATAATTAAAAAACACCAATTGTTTTCTGATTATAAAGATGTAATTATTACTATTCCTCGCACTGTAGTGATATGTACAGATATTTTTGATGAGTTTATGGAGAGTAATAATCTTTATAAAGTCGGCTTATCAAAATTAGATGATGAAAAAATATTAAAACGTTTTGTAAGAGCAAAATTACCAAAATCATTAATGGAAGACTTAAAAACCTTTATAAAATATGTTGACAATCCAATAGCTATAAGGTCGTCGAGTTTGCTTGAAGATTCTCACTACCAACCTTTTGCCGGTGTTTATTCTACTTATATGATTCCAAATGATAAGTCAGATGCAAAAAAAATGATGACATCGTTAACAACAGCTATCAAAAGTGTTTATGCATCGGTTTATTTCAAAAACAGTAAGGCTTATATGGAAGCTACTTCAAACCTGATTGATGAAGAAAAGATGGCGATAATATTACAAAAAGTGTGTGGAACAAAATTTGGAAACAAGTTTTACCCAACTTTATCGGGAGTAGCTCGCTCAATTAACTTCTACCCTATTTCTCCTGAAAAACCCGAAGACGGAATTGCAAATATTGCGTTTGGATTAGGGCGTACAATAGTCGATGGAGGAGTTACGCTAAGATTCTCGCCGAAATATCCTAAAAAAATACTTCAGCTTTCTACTCCTCAAATGACATTATCAAGTACTCAAAAACAATTTTATGCTCTCGATTTAATACTTGATGATTATAAAGCTTCAGTAAATGAGGACGTTAATCTTTTAAAACTAAAAATTAAAGATGCGGAAAACGATAACTCATTAAAAGACGTTACGTCAACTTATGATTATGAAAATGATATAATTAGAGATGGAACAGGATGTGAAGGTAAAAAAATTATTACTTTTTCTAATATTTTACGATATAACACTTTTCCTCTATCAGAAATTTTGGATTCTCTTTTAAATATTGGACAAAAAGAAATGAATAATCCAATAGAGATTGAATTTGCCGTAAATTTAAACACACCAAGTAATGCACCAAGAATATTCAACTTTCTGCAAATAAGGCCAATAGTTGACGATAAAGAAACAATTAACATCAACATTGACAATATTTCAAACGAAGAAACAATAATATCGTCAAATTCAGCACTCGGCAATGGAACAATTAACGATATACACGACTTTATTTACGTAAAACCCGAAGCATTTAAAGCAGCCGAGAGTAAAAATATTGTTCTTGAAATAGAAAAACTAAACTCACAATTTGTAAAAAATAACAAATCATATGTGTTAGTGGGTCCCGGAAGATGGGGTTCAAGCGATCCTTGGCTTGGTATTCCTGTTAAATGGTCACAAATATCGCAGGCAAGAGTAATTGTTGAAGCAGGACTGGAGAATTACAGAATTGACCCAAGTCAAGGCACACATTTCTTTCAAAACTTGACTTCTTTTAAAGTAGGTTACTTCACAATAAACCCATTTATTAATGATGGATATTATGATTTAGACTTCTTAAACAATGAAAATCCAAATTTCGAAAATAAATTTATTCGTCATATAGTTTTTGAAAATGAAATAACAATAAAAATTGACGGGAAACATAATAAAGGAATAATTTTAAAGCCGAAAAACACCAAAAAACATGTTTTAAAAGTATGATATTAATCATAAACATTTATTTGGAAAAATCAAATTATTAAATATACATTTGCCAAATAAAGTTAATAATAAATTATTAACTTTATTAAACACTAACGTTCAATATATCAATGAATTAAAAAAAGAAATAAAATGAATGTAAATCAAATTTTAAACGATCTTGAAAAAAAACATCCTGGAGAATTAGAATATCTGCAAGCTGTTAAAGAAGTTCTTGAATCAATTGAAGAAATTTACAATGAAAATCCTCAATTTGAAGACGCTAAAATTATTGAAAGACTTGTAGAGCCTGACAGAATTTTAACTTTTAAAGTACCTTGGGTTGACGATAATGGTGGTGTTCATGTAAACATTGGTTATCGTGTTCAATTTAACAATGCAATTGGACCTTACAAAGGTGGATTAAGATTTCACCCAAGTGTTACATTAAGTATTTTAAAATTTTTAGGATTTGAACAAATATTCAAAAACAGTTTAACTACATTACCAATGGGTGGCTCAAAAGGTGGCTCTGATTTCAATCCTAAAGGTAAATCAAACGATGAAATTCAACGTTTTTGCCAATCATTTATGTTAGAACTTTGGAGAGTTATTGGTCCTCAAACTGACGTACCTGCCGGTGATATTGGTGTAGGTGGACGTGAAATTGGTTTCTTATACGGAATGTATCGTAAATTAGCTCGTGAAAATACCGGCGTTTTAACCGGAAAAGGTTTAAACTGGGGTGGTAGTTTAATCAGACCGGAAGCAACAGGATTTGGTGGAATTTATTTTGCTAAAGAAATGTTAGCTACTAAAGGTGATAGCTTCGAAGGTAAAACTGTTGCTATTTCAGGTTTCGGTAACGTGGCTTGGGGTGCTGCTCTTAAAGTTGTTGAATTTGGTGGTAAAGTTGTTACTATTTCAGGTCCTGACGGTTACATTTTTGATAAAAATGGTATTTCAGGTGAAAAAATCGACTATATGTTAGAACTTAGAGCTACATGTAATGACGTTGTTAAACCTTATGCTGACGAATTCCCCGGTGCTGTTTTCTATGAAGGTAAAAAACCTTGGGAAGCAAAATGTGATATCGCTTTGCCATGTGCTACTCAAAACGAACTTAACGGTGACGATGCTAAAAAATTAATTGATAATGGTGTTATGTTAATCGCTGAGATTTCTAACATGGGTTGTACTCCTGAAGCAGTTGAAACATTTATTGAGAACAAATTATTATTTGCTCCCGGTAAAGCTGTTAATGCCGGTGGTGTTGCAGTTTCAGGGCTTGAAATGTCTCAAAACTCAATGAAACTTAACTGGAGAAAAGAAGAAGTTGACGAGAAATTAAAACACATTATGACTGAAATTCACAATTCATGCGTGGAATTCGGAACTAAAGATGGTTATACAAATTATGTAAAAGGTGCTAACATTGCAGGCTTCCTAAAAGTTGCCAATGCAATGCTTGACCAAGGTATATACTAATATTAACTTTTTAATTAGGCTGTTAATTTTATTGTTAACAGCCTTTTTTTTAATCTTAAAATATTTTATTATGTTCAAAACAAATGAATACTTCGATGGTAAAGTAATGTCAATGGCATTTGAGACTTCTAATGGTCCTTCTACAATTGGTGTAATGGCTAAAGGAGACTACGAATTCGGAACATCTACAATTGAACACATGACTGTTACTTCCGGTAAAATGAATATTATGTTACCTGATAGCAACGAATGGAAAGAATATAAAGAATTTGAAACTTTTATTGTTGATAAAAACAAAAAATTTAAAGTTAAAGTCTTAGAAGATACATCATATCGCTGTTTATACAGATAATTTTAACATAATAAAAAGAAAATAATATTTATTTTCTTTTTATTTTATATTGTGTTATGTTTGTAATTACATAACGAATTTTAAAAATTATGGCAGGTTCTAAAGGTGATAAATATTATAATGTTTTCTTAAAATATAAAATCTGGTTAGTTTCAAAAGAAGGTGAAAATATTTTAGGAGATGGTAAAATAAATTTATTAAAAGAAATTGGCAAAAGCAATTCATTGCAATCAGCAGTCAACACAATAGGAATAAGTTATAGAAAAGCTTGGGGAAACATAAAAACAGCAGAAGAAGTCCTTGGATTTCCTTTAGTAGAAAAACACCGTGGTGGCCAAAGTGGAGGAACAACAACACTCACCGAAGAAGGAAAAAATCTTATTAAAGCTTATGAAGAACTTCATAAAGAAATTGATGCAACAATAAATAAAACAGTTAAAAAATTTTTTAACCATATAAATGATTTCAAATAGATAAAATTTCTCTGCTCTTTCGGATTTGCAATCCGAAAGTATTAATATACAGCTTGTTAATTCGGGATTACAAATCCCGAACAGCAATGTTAATAAAGTTGCAACTAAAGAGTGAAAATAATAACATAATCATAACATGACTATTAATAATAATTAATAAATATGAACTTATGAAAACAATCTTGAAAAAATACAAACAATTAATTTTAATATTACTTGTACTAACATTTTCTGTATCGTGTAACAACACAAACAATAAAAACAAACAAAATGATGGTAATACCATTTCCGGAAAATTAATAATTTTTCATGCAGGAAGTTTGTCTGTTCCTTTTAAACAAATCGCTACAGAATTTAACAAAGAATATCCAAACGTAAAAGTAGTATTAGAACCTGATGGCAGCCGAAAATGTGCCCGAAAAATAACAGACTTAAATCAAGATTGTGATATTATGGCTTCAGCCGATTACAAAGTAATTGACAATCTGTTAATTCCTGATTACGCTGATTGGAACATAAAATTTGCAAGCAATGAAATGGCGATTGTATATAATGAAAAATCGCATTATGCAAATGAGATTAACAAAAATAATTGGTATAAAATCTTACTTAAAAAGGATGTCGCTTTCGGAAGATCAGACCCAAATTCTGACCCTTGCGGTTATAGAGCTGTCTTAACTTCTAAACTTGCCGAAAAATTTTACAAAGAAACAGGAATTGTTAAAAAACTTTTAGCAAAAGACCTTAACTACATGCGACCAAAAGAAGTTGATTTAATAAGTCTTCTGGAAGCTAATGCAATTGATTATATATACTTATATCGGTCTGTAGCTGAACAACATAATTTAAAATTTTTAATATTACCCGATTCTGTTAATCTTAAAAATCCAGAATTTGACGAATATTATTCAACAGTTTCTGTTGCAGTTAACGGAAAAAAACCCGGTGAAAAAATAACACATAAAGGCGAAGCAATGGTTTATGGCGTAACTATTTTAAAAAATGCTAAAAATAAACCTGCTGCAGAGGCTTTTACTAAATTCTTATTAAGTAAAAAAAAGGGTGTTAAAATTATGGAACTAAATGGACAACCATCTGTTATTCCTTCATACACAAGTACATTTGACAAAATACCTGATAGCTTTAAACAATTTACAAAAAATTAATTTGATTAACTCTGCGAATATATCGGGAATAAATAGTTGAGACAAGGCAATGCCTTGTCTCTTTCCGAAAAAAAAATCAATTAATGATAATTATCATATTTTATAAAAAATTTTAATAATATGTTTGCAAGCGTTATGTATAATAAAACATAACCAAAACAAAATTAAAAAAACCATTTAACAAAAAAAAATGAAAAAACAATTACTAGTATTAATGACATTATTAATGCCATTTCTTTCCATTTCACAAGAAATTACAGGAAAAATTACTGATGCCTCAACAGGCAAGGCTCTTTCAGGAACAAATGTTGTAATATCTGAAATAAACAACGGAACTATTACAAACACATCTGGAATTTATAAGTTAGCTAACATAAAAAAGGGAACTTATAATATAACTGTAAGTTTCATAGGTTATAAAACAGTAAATAAAACAATAAATATTACAGAAGATAAAACTTACACATTAAACTTTTCTATTAATAGTAGCACTATAGAAACTAAAGAAGTAGTAATTACTGCGACTAAAACACAGCAAAACATTAAAGACATACCTCAAAGAGTTGATTTAATTTCATTAAACAAAATTAAATCAAATCCTGTTGAAAGCCCCGACGATTTACTAAAAACAATATCAGGAACATACGTAAGTCGCACAATGGGAATTTTTAGTCGCAATGCAAATGTTAGCATGAGGGGACTTAGCGGTAGTGAGCAATCACGAGTTTTAATTTTGATGGATGGTGTTCCAATAAATAAGTCTGACGGTGGTTCAGTAAACTGGAATATAATGAACTTAAGTCAAATCTCAAAAGTTGAAGTAACCAAAGGTCCCGGATCATCTTTATATGGAGGTAATGCAATGGGCGGTGTTATCAATTTCATTTCAAAAAAACCAAATGAAAAGATTGATGGACAAATAAGTACTGAATATGGAACTTATAACACGATTGGCACAAAATTGTATGTTTCCGGCAGGCAAGGTGATGATAAGAATCATGGATTATACTGGAATGTTAATGGATTTTATAAACAAAGTGACGGTTATAACGCAACACCTGAAGATATAAGAGACTCTAATGATGTCGCATCATATTTACAAGAATATGCAGTTGGAACAAAATTAGGATACGACTTTAATAAATTTAATAATATTGAACTTCAATTAAATTATTTTGACGACCAACGCGGTACCGGTGTTAAAATTTATGATGAAGATGGTTGTAACTTTCAACATGATACATATTCAGGTAGTTTGAATTATAAAGGCGAATTGGGAAAAACAAAAATAAACGCTATTGTTTATTATAGAAATGAACCATTCTACAGGCTAAACGAATCTATTAAAGTGAAAAATGGTAGTGTAATGTACAAATGTTATGATGTAAGTTCTGAAAGAATTGATATGGGGACTATGTTTAACGCTTCGCATAAATTTGGTAAACACAATTTAATAACTGCAGGATTTGATATAAAAAATGGAAGTGTTGATGGTAACGATAATTACCAAACCTCACCCGATGTTGTAACAAACAAAGGGAAAATGAACACTTTTGCTTTATATGCACAAGATGAATTAAGTCTTCTTAACAACAAAATAAAAATTATTGCCGGATTAAGATACGACTTAGCTAAATTTTATGATGGAACATATTATATAACTAACGGAACTAATGCAACAAGTTTATTAACAAGTCTTGTAAACGAAAATTTAGAAGAGCACACATGGTCGGCTATAAGTCCAAAATTTTCTGCTCAATATATCTTTAATAAAAATGCCAGAACATATATATCATACTCAAAAGGATTCCGTCCTTCAATTTTAGATGATCTTTGCCGATCAGGTTTTATTGCAGGAGGTTTTAAACAAGCAAACCCTGACTTAGAAGCAGAAACTCTTGACAATTTTGAAATTGGCGGAGATCTTGAAATAAAAAATAAATTAAAAATTTCACCATCGGTTTATTATTCTATTGGTCATGATTTTATGTATTATGTTAGCACAGGAGATTCTTTAATGATGGGAGGAAAATTAAAACCTGTAAGAATAAAACAAAACATTAGCAAAATAAATATTTATGGAGCAGAATTAGATGTTTCTTATCAAATAAATTCAAATCTTAACTTTTTTGTTAATTACACTTTTGCTAATTCTCAAATTAAAGACTTTGATTCGTCTACCAATGATTTTGATTTAACCGACAAATACTTAACATATGTACCAAAAAATCATGTTGCAAGTGGTTTATCATGGATGAATAAAATAATAAATGCAAATGTAATTTATCATTATTATGATGACCAATGGATGGACGATAATAATATTGACAAAATTGACGCTTATTCATCAATTGATTTAAAATTTTGGAAAACAATTAAGTCATTTACTGTTAGCATGAATATACAAAATCTGACAGACCATAGATTTATTGAAAGTCACAGTCACGAATCTCTTGGAAGATTTATTACAGGTCAAGTATCATATCAATTCTAATAAATAAATTTAAAGGGCTACAACATAAAATCAATGAGCGTTTTAGCCCTTTATTACTTTAAACAATATGAGAAATAATTTTTTAAGTAAGATTTTTAGAAACAAATATTTTTTATTAGTGATGCAGTTAATCACTATCACAACTTTTTTTATTTTAATTTCAGGCTCATTGTATGTAGGACCTGGGAACAATTATAAATTAACAAAAATTTTACAACATACGAACTTGCCTAATTTATTAGTTTGGTCATACTGGTTTTCATTAATAGTTATTATTGCAATATTTTTCGGGCGATTTTGGTGTAGTATTTGTCCAATGGAATTGGTAATAAGTATTTTTAATAGATTCGGATTGAAAAAGGAACCCGGAAAATTCATCAAATCAGGATGGGTTATTACTATTCTTTATACAATAATATTAATTTTTGGCATACATGTTTTTCTTATACAATGGATACCTTCACGTATGGCATTATACATGCTATCATTATTAAGTATTGTTATAATAGTATCTCTTATTTGGGAAAAACGTACGTTCTGTAATTATATTTGTCCAATTGGATTTTTATTAAAATTATACTCTTTATTCTCAACAATAAGAATAAAAAATAAAAACCAAGAGGTTTGTGCTAACTGCAAAACAAAAGATTGTATTTCAGCAAAACGACATTATAATTTCATGAAACGCTCATGTACCTCAAATGTAAATCCCCCAGATTTAAAATATCAAACAGACTGTATCTTATGTGGACAATGTATTAAAACATGCCCACACGATAATTTAAAAATCGGATATAGTAAACCATCATTAAAAAAGATTGCGAATCTTAATTTTTCATCATCTGAGATAGCTTTTACTCTCATAATAGCAGGACTAGTAGCTTGGGAAATATTATTCAAGTGGGAAGTTGCAAGAGGAATTTATCTTGCTCCCCATTATTTTATTTCTAATCTATTTAATTTTACAGGCACTTTATATAAAATTGACAAGGCATTATTATTCTTTATTATTTACCCAAGTGTTATATTTCTAATTTTCTCTTTATTAATGAAAGTTCTCTCAAAAAAAAGTTTGAAAAATTGCTTGGGTAACATTACTGTTTCAATTTTACCAATAATAGTAGTAATGCATTTATTGAGTGCTATTTTAATAATGATTGAACATTCGGTTTACATTAAACTTGCTGTATCTGACCCAATTGGATTGAATACTGCAAATGCAATTCTTAATAAAGAAATAATTATAAACAAAGCAGAACTTTTACCTTGGTTGATTACTTTAGTTTGTATTACATTGCCCGTAATTGGGTTAATTATATCATATAAAATTATAAAACTAAGAAATAACAATAAAGCACAAAAGTCAATAGCCTTATTAACAAGTTTTGTTTATTTTGCACTATATGAATTTTCAATGATTGGTTGGCGATTCGATTTAATTGAACCATTTCTTAAAACATGTCACTAAAAAATAATCTAAAAACAAAAAACAAAATGAAAAAAATTTTATTCTTAGCAGTTGCAATTAGCTTCATAGCAGTTTCTTGCACAAACAATTCAAAAACAAATAACATAAAAGAAGAAACAACATTTAAAGTTGATTCTACTGATGCCACAAATGATTTTTATGATAATGAAATTACTCACAATTTAGATGGCAAAGACATTGAAGTTTTGGGAGAAATATCAAACCCCGGTAAAGTATATTTTTCAAAATTACCACAACGTTCAGTAATTGTTAAAGAAGCTGAATTAAAAGATAATAATGAAATAGCATTTGTTGGAGCTTACCGTTACGATGGCTATTCAATTTACGACATCTTAAATGAAAGAATTCTTCAAAAAACAAATCAAGAAGAATTTCCTCCAATAGTTGACCTTTATGTTGAAATTTCTAACGACAAAGGAGAATCTGTTCTTTTAAGCTGGGGTGAAATATATTATCCTGTAAATCGT
>JAGLDO010000034.1 GCA_023145555.1 Bacteroidales bacterium | reverse complement strand
ACTAAAATTATTGTTAAGAGTCTTGATGATAAATTCAAAATTCAAAGAGATATAAAACTTTTCTCAAAAGACTTAAAAATTTACAATCAAGATAATTTGATTGAGACCTTAACTCAATTGCCAAAAAATTTAAAAGAAGAAACTTTTTCAACAATTTTTTATGGCAGAGGAAGAGGTATTCATAGCACAAGTGATTTTATTGGTGCTAAATTGAAAGATCTATTAATAAATAATTTTAAATTCAATAAAAAAAATATTCAAAACGGAATGTTTGTTGCAGCTTCAAAAGATGGATATAGATCAGCTTTCACATATAGTGAAATAATGAACCGTAACGACCAGTCAGAAATTTTAATAATTGACAAAAACAACTATGAAA
Source organism: Bacteroidales bacterium (assembly GCA_023145555.1). Classification (GTDB taxonomy): domain Bacteria; phylum Bacteroidota; class Bacteroidia; order Bacteroidales; family B39-G9; genus B39-G9. The sequence goes on along the minus strand of JAGLDO010000034.1, from coordinate 26,073 downwards.
ATGCAGGTCGTTTCTCAATATTCCCTAGCTGTGATTATTTCTCAGACAGAGCTATGAAAGCTTTAAATGAAATACATTTTAAAACTATAAAACATTAAGAAGTTGAAAGTTCCTAAAGTTGAAAGTTGAGCTTAAGCGAAATACATACATACATACATAAAAGTTTCGAGTTTCGAGTTTCAAGTTTGGTGAATAAATTATTTAAAATTGCTCTTTTGTAATATAAATTCAAAAGAGCAATTATTTATATCATATAGATAAAAAACTCTAGGTCTATAAGATATAAAACTTTTTTTTGTACTTTTAGAAGTTTTTAAGAAGTAATGATATAATGAAAAAGATTGAACCTGTAAATTTAATATTTGCTTTTCTGGGAGGTATTGTTCTTTTATTTATTTTAGGTCCTCTCATAAGCATGTTTATTGCGAGTTCCCCACAAGAAATTCTTGAAACAACAAAAGATGTAGAAGTACAAAACAGTATATGGCTAACTCTTTTAACATCGATGGGAGCAACAGTTGTATTTTCTATTTTTGCAATACCCCTATCGTATCTGCTTGCACGAAAAAATTTTTATTTAAAAAATTTAATAATCGGCATTATTGATATTCCTGTTGTAATTCCACATTCAGCTGCCGGTATTGCTATTTTAGGATTTATTTCAAGAGATACTGTTATTGGCAAAGCAGCATCTTGTCTTGGGTTTAATCTTATTGGACATCCAATAAGCATATCAATTGCAATGGCATTTGTTAGTATTCCTTTTTTATTAAATTCTGCTCGCGACGGATTTTCTTCTGTTCCGGTAAGACTTGAAAAAGCAGCTTTAAATCTGGGAGCTTCGCCTATTAGAGTATTTTTCACCATTTCGTTACCTCTTGCATGGCGAAATATTATTTCCGGATTAATAATGATGTTTGCCCGAGGTATGAGTGAATTTGGTGCTGTAATTATTGTTGCTTATCACCCAATGATAACGCCTGTATTAATTTACGAACGCTTTGGTGCATTTGGGTTAAAATACGCTCGCCCGGTATCAATAGTATTTATAGGAGTTTGTTTAATTTTCTTCATTTTATTACGATTACTCTCGAAAGACAGAAAAAATGCTTGAAATAAAAAATATATCAAAAAATTTAGATGATTTTAACATTAAAGATATCAGCTTTTCTGTTAACAAAGGCGATTATTTTATTATTTTAGGAGTTTCGGGAGCCGGAAAATCAATAATACTTGAAATTATTGCAGGCTTGATGGAGCCCAGTTCCGGAACAATTTTTCTTAATAATAAAAACATTACTAACGAAAAAATACAAAAACGAAAAATTGGTCTTGTGTTTCAAGATTATGCGGTATTTCCTCACTTATCTGTAAAAGAAAATATATTATACCCATTAAAAAAAAGTGGGCTCGAAAAAAAAGAAATTCAAAACAGATTAAGTCAATTAGCCGACGAAATGAGTATATCTCATTTACTAAACAGAAAACCAGATACTCTTTCAGGTGGTGAGTTACAACGTGTTGCTCTGGCAAGAACACTTGCTTTAAATCCTGAGTGTTTGCTTCTCGACGAACCTCTATCTTCGTTAGATATCCAGCTTAAAAATGACTTGAGAGGCTTGTTGCGCAGAATAAACAAAAAGGGACAAACAATAATTCATGTAACTCACGATTACGAAGAAGCAATATTTTTAGCTAATAAAGTTGCAGTTATTAATGACGGAAAAATTGTTCAGATCGGTACACCCGAACAAGTTTTTAAAAATCCGAAAACTAAATTTGTGGCTAATTTCTCGGGAATAAAAAACTTTTTCAAGGCAGATATACATACAGTAGAAAACGACAATATAAAAAAAGCTGTTATTAATGATAAAGTTACAGTAAATCTATTTACAGAAGCCAATTCAGGAAACGGTTTTGTAATTATTAAAAATAAAAACATTATTATCTCTAACCAAAAGCCCAATATTAGTGCAATGAACAACTATCAGGGTATTATTGCTGATGTCTTACCTGCTAAATTTGGAGTTGAAATTATTGTTGATATAGGAATTTTAATTTCTGTTTTGATTAGTGCAGACACCTTAGAAAAGTATAATTTTTCAGAAGATAAAAATGTATGGATTTCTTTTAAAGCTTCATCGGTAAAATTTCTACATGGGTAGAAAAATTAGGAATTAATATATAAACTTTGAGTCCACTCCGAAAAGTATTTTTCGTCATTGCAAACGATAGTGAAGCAATCCCTAAGTGTTGATTATCGACAGATTGCTTCGGGCTTCGCCCTCGCAATGACGTGCATTTTCAACTTTTCGGAGTGGATTCAACTTTACAAACTTGCAACTTTATGAACTTCCGACTTTATGAACTTTGAACTTTATGAACTCAAAACTTTCCCTACTTATTATTAAACTGGTTCATTGTTCGTTCTAATCCGATTGTTCCAAAACCTTTAATAACATCAGTAGCCATTGTTATTCGCTCAGTTAATAATTTATCTTCATCAGAAGTCCATTGCCCTAAAACATAATCAACTTGTAAACCTCTGCTAAAATCATTTCCAACACCAAAACGTAGTCGTGCATAATTTTGATGTCCTAATACTTCAGTAATATTTTTCAATCCATTATGTCCGGCATCATTACCTTTAGATTTTAATCGTAATTTCCCGAAAGGAAGAGAAATGTCATCTGATATGACTAATAATTTTTCTGCTGATAATTTTTCTTTTTGCAACCAGTAATTTACGGCTTTTCCGCTCAGGTTGACATATGTGGTGGGTTTAATAAAAATAAATAATCTGCCTTTAAATTTATATTCACATCTAAAAGCATGACGTTCTTGCTTAAAACAAATATTGGATGCTTCGACTAAAGCATCCAATATTTTAAAACCTATATTATGTCGAGTATTAAAATATTCGTTACCAATATTTCCTAATCCGACAATTAAATATTTCAATTTATAATAAAATTAATTATTATTTACTTTTTTCATCAGATGCTTCAACAGTTTCAGCAGTTTCTTCTGTTTCAGCTGTTTCAGTTGTTTCCTCTTCTTCAGTCTCTTCTACAGAAATTCTTGATACCTTAACAGAAACAACAACAGTGTTTTTTTGAGCTAATAGCTCAAGATTATCAAAAGCAAGATCACCAATTTTAATGGTTTGACCTAAAGCTAAATTTTCAATATTAATGTTAAGCACATCAGGTAAATCTTTAATAACTGCTCTTACAAGTATTTTTCTGCGTTGTAAATACAAATTACCACCTTGTTTAACACCTTGAGCTAAACCATGTAGTTTTACAGGAATTGCAATATCAATTTTCTTATCATCAGTTACTTCAAAGAAATCAATGTGTAAAATTTTATCTGTTACCGGGTGAAACTGAATATCCTTTAATACAACTTTATATATTTTACGTTTAATTTTTATTTTTACAATATAAACATTAGGAGTGTAAATTAAGCTGCTAAAATCATTTTCGTGAGCATAAAAATGAATGTTTTCATCACCACCATATAATTCACAAGGCACTTGTAACTCTTTTCTTAGCTGTTTAGTAAATTTTTTACCTACATTTTCTCTAATTGTTCCTTTAATCTCAATTGTTTCCATTTTTTTAATTTTTCTGTGCTACTAAAAAAACTCATAAGTTATTTTTATTCAAATAATTATTGTTTCCCACATCACACGTTAATACTATTTTTTTTGAACTTGCAAATATAATAATTTAAAAAATAAAATTAGAACTTATTGACTGATAATTATAGACTTTTTTTATAACATCAGAAAAAGTGTCAGCTACAGAAAGAACTTTTATTTTGTCGCATTTTTGTTTTAATGGAATTGTATCTGTAACAATAAGCTCAGTAATTGATGATTTTTGAATGCGTTCGTAAGCCGGACCCGACAATACTGCATGAGTTGCTACTACTCTAACACTTTTAGCTCCTTTGTGAAGTAATATTTCAGATGCTTTTGTTATTGTTCCTGCAGTATCAACAATATCATCAACAATAATAACATTTCTGTCTTTAACTCTTCCAATAACAGTCATATCGCCAACAACATTTGCTTTAGCTCTTGTTTTATGAGAGATAACAACAGGGGTTTTTAAATGTTTTGAATAAGCATTAGCACGTTTTGATCCACCCATATCAGGAGCAGCTATTGTTAAATTTGGTAATTTTAGGCTTCGTATATAGGGAACAAATATTGATGATGCATATAAGTGGTCGACAGGAATATTAAAAAATCCTTGAATTTGATCGGCATGCAAATCCATTGTCATCACTCTTGAAACACCTGCTGCATATAACAAATCTGCGACTAACTTTGCACCAATAGATACACGTGGTTTATCTTTTCTGTCTTGTCGAGCAAAACCAAAATAAGGAATTACTGCAACAATTTTATATGCCGAAGCTCTTTTTGCCGCATCAATCATTAAAAGCAGTTCCATCAAATTATCAGATGGTTGAAATGTTGATTGCACTATAAAAACATAAGAACCTCTTACTGTTTCGGTATATGAGGCTTGAAATTCACCATCGCTAAATCTTAGTAATGACGAATTACCAAGTTTGGTTCCATAACTTTTTGCAATTTTTTCAGCTAAATATTTTGATGATGATCCTGAAAAAATTTTCATTGAATTGTGTACTGGCATGACCTTCTTATTTTTTTTGCATAAAAGTATAAATTGAATTATAATTATATGCTATTTTATAACATTTTTAAAAACACTTTTTTTACTCTTTTTTATAATAAAATTTGTTCAGCTCATCAATATAATTGAGAATATCATCTTTACCAACTACTTTTTCTGAAGATGTGATAAATTCTTTGGGTAATTCTTCCCATTTTTCTAACATCGTATTTCTAAAAATTTCTATATTATTCGATAAATTAATTTTATTTAATTTGTCTGTTTTAGTATAAACCAAGACAAAAGGTATTTGCTTTTTGCCAAGAGTTTCAATAAATTCCAAGTCAATTTTTTGAGGTTCAAGACGCGAATCAATTAAAACAAAAAGACAAACTAAATTTTCTCTATTATCAATATATCTATTAATAAACTTCTGCCATTTTTCTTTGCTTGTTTTTGATGCTTTAGCATAACCATATCCGGGAAGGTCAACTAAATACCAATTTTCGTTAATAATAAAATGGTTTATCAATTGTGTCTTGCCGGGTTTGACTGAAATCTTTGCAAGTTTTTTTCTGCCTGTCAACATGTTAATTAATGATGATTTACCAACATTTGAACGACCAATAAAGGCGTATTCAGGCATATTTGGTGCGGGACATTTGTCAATATTTGTATTACTTATAACAAACTCTGCTTGTTTTATAATCATTTTATTGTATCAAATTAGTTTATAATTCTTATACTCTCCTATTCTATATCCGGTTACTTTTTCAATAATTTTCTTAAAAAAATCTTTTGCCGATAATTTATTATAAGATATGTCATAATCAAAGTGCCAGTTCTTTAATTTTATTCGTGAAGACATAACCGCAGGATGCGTTTGTGTAAAACGTTTTAAAGAATCAATATTTGAATAATCAAATTTGTTAGATTTGACTACATTCTTTTTCAGCCAATCATCATCATGCCACAATTTATTGAAAGTTTCTTGTTTACCTTGCATTGCACGAGGGTCTTTTACCCATCCGTAATGGTAAACATAAGCATCAATAAGTTTAGCGTTTAATTTTAGATTATTATCCTTTCTAAATCCCTGAGCATCACGATATGAATAAATCTTTTTGTTATTTCTAACTACTCTAATTTCGCGACGATACCATCTGTACGAATTGCCAACATAATCGTATGAACCATAAAAATGTTTATATTTAAAAAGCAAACCGTCAACTTCTATATCGTCTTTATATTTTTTCATTTCAGAATAAATTGTGTCTAAATATTTTTCATGCACAACTTCATCTCCCTGAATATAAAAAGCCCAATCACTATCTTCTGAAACAGCATTAAAAGCCTTATCGGTTTCAACTGCTAAGACTTTTCCTCCTTCTCTAAGAGTATCATCCCAAACGGTTTCAACAATTCTAATTTTTTCTTTATCAATATTTTTTATTAATTCTAATGTGTCATCATCTGATTTACCAACTGCTACGACAAACTCGTCACAAATTGGCAAGATTGATTTTATTGCCTCAACAATGGGATAATCATATTTTAAAGCATTTCTAATAAATGTAAAACCCGCTACTTTCATTATAAAATTTAAAGAATAAGAAATATTTATTTTACTCTACAAAAATATATTAATAATGTTAAGATTTATAATTTATTTGAAATTAGAGTTTATATATATCCTTAATAATTAAAAAGGCTTCTCTTTTTCAAAATCAGGTAGGTAATATGATTGACTTTCAAATTCTTGTATCCAACCATTATGGAACCCGAAATTTTGCATTGCATCAACCACTTTGTTATATTCGTCAGGATTTATTGTCCTGTTCAAAGCAGGGTCGTTTTGAACTTTTATCGTAGGATAGTACTGAGACATTAATGATATGTAAACATTAGTTGAAATTTCTTCGGCAACGTATTTTAACAATTTTATACTGTTATCAATATTATCAGGCAAAACAAGGTGTCGAATAATTAAACCTGATTCGGCTTGATTCTTCTCATTTAATATTAAGCTTGAACCTTTTTGTCGATACATTTCATTAATTGCCTTTGATGCAATCTCAGGATAATTACTCGCATCTGAATATTTTTCAGCAATATCAGAATTAATATATTTAAAATCAGCCAGATAAACATCGACCAATCCTTCCAGTTGCTTTAAGGTAGCAACTTTGTCATACGAATTTGTATTATAAACTATTATTGGGTGTCTGCCTAATTTATGAAGTTCGTTAATAATAATTTTAACTTGTGGCACAAAATGAGACGGTGAGACAAATCCAACGGAATTGCAACCGGTATCGAGTATAGCCGTTATCTTCCGAATTATTTCAGATAATTCTATATTATATTGTGGTAATTCCTGATTATTTCTGCTTATTTGATAATTTTGGCAGTAAGTACATTGCAAATTGCAATGAGTAAAAAAAATATTACAAATTCCATTTTTGCCACTTATAACAGGCTCTTCGCCATGATGTGCAAATATTGAAGCTATATTATAAGAAGCATCACTTCTGCAATAACCTAAGTTTGAAGTAAAACGATTTACATGACAATTACGTGGACAAACCACACAATCTTTTAGTTCATCAAGAATTTTATTGTAATCTGACACCAAAGATTATTTAAAAAGTTCCATAATCAAAAGGAACTTCAACAAGTTCTTCATATCCCTCACCGGCTTCTTGCATATCTTCATCATCTTCCATATAAAGCCAATGTATCAAAACATCGTGTCCATTTTCTTTAATATCTTCGAATTTACTCATTACGTCTAATAACATTTTTGATGATGCTGTATTAAAATAGTCCATCTTAAACGTAACCTCTGTTTTATCATTTGGGTCTTCGCTATAATCATCTAACCAATCAATTATGGGACGATAAAACTCCTCAACATCTTCGGGTAATGATTTTCCCGAGAATTCAAACTTACCGTTATCTTTATCTAATAATACTGTTGGTCGGTCATCGGTACCTGCAAATTCAAATTTTTCCATAAATAATGTTTTCAAATGAGTTATATAATTTCTATTCTAAAAATAGATATTTTTTTTTATTATAAAAAGCAAATATACATATAAAATCAAAAAATAAATATTTTTATCTTATGAGAATGTTAAAAAAGTAAATAAAAATTCTTTTTAAATGATAATACTGTTATTTAAAATAACTTTTTAACTTTGTTTCAAAAATTTATTATTACATAATTAAATAAAATTACAACTATGAACAAAATTAAATTTATTACATTTTTGCTTTTAATAAGTTGTTTCAGTACAATTAGTTTTGCTCAAACAACCGGAACAATTTCAACTGAAATGCTTAAACAAATTAAGCAATCTTATAAAAAAACTTCTCATTCACAAGCTCTTACTAATGCTATTTCAAATAACAATTTAAATAGTTTAGCTTTAAACAGAGAAAACATTAATCAAGTTGATCATTATTTTAAATACAAAGTGAAAGTAAAAGGAATAACTGACCAAAAAAGTTCAGGAAGGTGCTGGATGTTTTCCGGCTTAAACGTGTTAAGGCCAAAAGTTATTGAAAAGTACAACTTAAATAATTTTGAATTTTCTAAAAGCCACTTGTTTTTCTGGGATCAATTAGAGAAAGCCAATCTATTTTTAGAAATAATTATTAAAACAGCAAACAAACCTATTGACGACAGAACTGTTCAATGGGCTTTCAAATATCCTATAAACGACGGTGGTGTTTGGAATTCATTAGCAAACCTTTTAGAAAAATATGGTGCTGTACCAAAATCTGCAATGTCGGAAACTCACAGCAGCAACAATACTCGCTATATGGGTAAAATTTTAAACACAAAACTTCGTGAACAAGGTTTAGAACTTCGTGAAATGATTGCTAATAAAACAAAAGCAAATAAAGTTGAAATCCGTAAGGTTGAAATGCTTGGTGATATATATAAAATTCTTGCTTACAATATGGGTGAACCTCCTACTGAATTTACATGGCGATATACAAATGCTAAAGACAGCACAAGTGAAGAAAAAACATATACTCCTAAAAGTTTCTTAAAAGAAGTATTAGATGTAAATCTTAACGATTATGTTTTGCTTATGGATGATCCTTCACGCCCATATAACAAATTATATGAAATTCAATATGACAGAAATGTTCAGGAAGGGAAAAACTGGGTTTATATTAATATTCCTGCTTCAGAAATTAAAAAATTTGCTTTAGAGTCAATTAAAAATAATGAAGCAATGTACTTCTCTTGTGATGTTGGTAAACAACTAAACAAAGATGCCGGATTATTATCAATTGATAATTATGATTATTCATCATTATACAATATTGATTTTGGCATGAATAAAAAGGAAAGAATATTAAGTCGCCAAAGTGGTTCGTCTCATGGAATGGTTCTTGTTGGTGTTGATGTTGACAAAAGCGAAAACCCAACAAAATGGTTAATTGAAAATTCTTGGGGAATAAAAGCTGCTCATAACGGATATTTAACAGCTACAGACAAATGGTTCGACGAATATATGTTTAGAGTAGTTGTTGACAAAAAATTTGTTGATGCTAAAACATTAAAAATTTTAAAACAAGAACCAACTTTACTCCCACCTTGGGATCCAATGTTTACACCTGATAATTAGTTTGTAAAGTTGAAAGTTTGCTCTGCTCTTTCGGATTTGTAATCCGAAAGAGTTAATATATAGCTTATTAATTCGGGATTACAAATCCCGAACAGCAGTGAAGTAAAAAGTGGAAAGTTGGATAAAAAAATAAATATATAATGTGCGGTATAACAGGTATTTACGCTTTTAACGAAAACGGCAAATCTTATTTTGACAAGATTACCGAATCAATAAAAAGCATATCTTTTAGAGGACCTGATGGCACAGGTGTGTTTAAACATAAAAATGTAGCATTAGGACATTCACGATTAGCTGTTATTGACACTTCCGAAGCTGCAGCACAACCTTTTACCGATATTAGCGGACGATATACAATAATTTTCAATGGTGAATTTTATAACTTTAAACAACAGCAAACAATTTTAAAAAATAAAGGTGTTAAATTCAAATCGAACAGCGACACCGAAGTTCTGCTTTATTTATATATTAATGAGGGAATATCTTTTTTAGAAAAAATAAATGGTTGTTTTGCTTTAGCCATTTATGACAAAAAGGAAGAAACATTATTAATTGCAAGAGACAGAATTGGCATAAAGCCATTAATTGTTTATAAGGATGACGATAAATTAATATTTGCTTCAGAGATGAAAGCAATTTTAGCTTACAATATTCCTAAAAAAATAAACAATGTATCTCTTTATAATTACCTGCAATTTAACTATATTCCTTCTCCTTATTCAATTTTCGAAAATACCGAAAAATTAATACCGGGCTCATATATTTTAATTAAAAACAACAATATTGAAAGAACCCAATATTATAAAATACCACATACAAATAACAAGATTGAATTAACTTACAATCAAGCACAGCAAAAACTCATTGAATTATTATCCGATTCAGTAAAGTTAAGAATGATTTCGGATGTGCCATTAGGCGCTTTCTTGAGTGGAGGTATTGATTCTTCTGTTATTGTTGCATTAGCTTCGCAATTTACAAAACATTTAAATACTTTTTCGATTGGATATAAAGACGAACCATTTTTTGATGAGACACATTATGCTAATTTAGTTGCAAAAAAATACAATACAAACCATACTGTATTTTCATTATCAAACGATGATTTGTTTAATAACCTGTATAAAGTTTTAGACTATATTGACGAACCATTTGCAGATTCTTCTGCGCTCGCAGTAAATATTCTCAGCATGCACACACGAGACAAAGCAACAGTAGCTCTTTCGGGTGATGGTGCTGACGAAATGTTTGCCGGATATAATAAGCATATGGCTCATTTCAAAGCAAATAATAAAAATTTTGTTAATGCAATTATTAAAACAGGGTCTCCTTTATGGAAAAAAATTCCTCAATCGAGGAACAATAAGTTTGGGAACACAATAAGGCAAATAAATCGTTTTTCGGAAGGACTTAATCTATCTGAAAAAGAAAGATACTGGCGATGGTGTGCAATAAATAATGAAAAAGAAGCGAGCAATCTGTTAAATTTAAAATACACAAATAGAAATTATAAAGAAATAAAAGAATCAATTTTAAGACACATTACTCAAAATTCAACAATATCAGATATTCTATATTCTGACATGCATTTAGTTTTGCAAAGTGATATGCTTCACAAAGTTGATCTTATGTCAATGTCAAACAGCCTCGAAGTAAGAACCCCGTTTTTAGACCATAATATTGTTGATTTTGCTTTTCAATTGCCCGATAGCTATAAAATTAATAACTCGACAAAGAAAAGAATTTTGCAAGATGCATTCAGACTAAACCTGCCTGATGAGTTATACAATCGACCTAAACATGGTTTTGAAGTACCTCTGTTAAAATGGTTTCGCAACGAATTAAAATCAACAATAACCGACGACCTTTTAAATGATAAATTTATTGAAGAGCAATCAATTTTTAATGTTGATGAAATAAAAAAAATGAAGTTGAAACTATTCTCATCAAACCCTGAAGATATCCAATCTCGAATATGGGGATTAATCGTATTTCAATATTGGTGGAAAAAAAACTTTCATTAATCAACTAAATACCAATACTTATAATATATTTGCAACAAATTATAAAAATTTATGTAAACTTAAATAAAAAAGTCATAAATTTGATAAAAATTTGATAACTAATGCCAAAAATTTTACGAATAATTAATCGATTTAATATTGGTGGACCTACATACAATGCTGCCTATCTCACAAAGTACTTATCAAACGATTTTGAAACACTGTTAGTTGGCGGCAAAAAAGAAGAAAGCGAAGACAGTTCAGAATATATTATTCGAAATCTTGGTATTGAACCTGTTATTATTCCTGAGATGCATCGTTCAATTAACCCAAGAAACGATTTAGTTGCATATCGAAAAATAAAAAAAATTATTGAATCTTATAAACCTGACATTGTACACACACATGCATCAAAAGCAGGAACTATTGGACGAATAGCAGCTCTAAGAAGTAATGTTCCTGTAATTATTCACACTTTTCACGGTCACGTTTTCCATTCTTATTTTAACTCATACAAAACAAAAATATTTCAAAATATTGAACAAAGCTTAGCAAAAAAAAGCACTAAAATTATTGCAATTAGTGATTTGCAAAAAAAAGAGCTCTCTGAAAAATATAATATAACATCTGCAAACAATATTGAAGTAATACCTCTTGGCTTTGATTTAGATAGGTTTCATCATAACAATGCTCTAAAAAGAAAAGAGTTTAGAGAAAAATATAATATTGATGATGATGAGCTTGCGATTGGTATTGTTGGGCGATTGGTGCCAATTAAAAATCACGATTTATTTTTAGAATCAATTAAATATATAAAAGAAAATACCTCAAAAAAAATTAGAGCATTCATAATTGGAGATGGTGAAAGTCGTCATCATCTAGAGAAAAAATCGAAAGAATTAAGATTAGATTACGTTGACGGAACAAAAACAAACAATAAAGCAACCTTAACATATACATCCTGGATTAAAAATATTGACTTTGCATATGCAGGTTTAGATATTATAACATTGACATCGCTTAACGAAGGAACACCTGTTAGCCTTATTGAGGCTCAAGCTGCAAATAAACCTATTGTGAGTACAAATGTTGGAGGTATTGAAAATGTTGTGATTCCACAAACTACAGCTCTGCTTTCAAAAAATGATGATGTTAATGACTTTTCACAAAAACTTTTCTCTCTAATTGAAAACGATGACTTAAGATACAGTTTATCTCAAAAAGGCTGGCAACATGTTCATAATAAATTTCATTATTCTCGCCTTGTAAGTAATACCGAAAACTTATATTATAAGCTTTTATGTGGTTAACTTTAATTTCTCTTTATTCCAAAATTTAGAATTACAAGTTTTCTATAAAGAAAACTTATAAATTAATCAGTTTAAAACATATTTTCATCAATTTTTAAATCTTTTAATTACATAGTTAAAAAGAAATTTTTATCTTTGATAATTATAACTCTGCATTTACATGAGATTTATATAATCTTTTTTGTATTATTGCCACTATATTTATATTAAAAATGAAAAAATATTTACTGTTTATTCTTATCATTTTATTATTTGCTTCTTGTAAGGTTATTAGCCCCAGTAAAATGTTTCAAACAGAAAAAGATTTTGAATTTTCTGAATTTCAAGCATCGAAAAAAGAATATATTATACAACCTTTTGACAAGCTGAACTTAAAGATTTACACAAACGATGGTTTTCGACTCATTGATGTACAAGGCAATGCCGGCAACAATATGCAAAGCAGGAATGTCATATCCTATCTGGTTGAATATGACGGAAAAGTAAAAGTTCCCACTTTAGGAAGAATAAAAATTTCAGGCTTAACTATAAGAGATGCTGAGCAATTACTCGAAAAGGAATATTCACAATATTATAAAAATCCTTTTGTAATAATAAATGTAACAAACCGGAGAATAATAGTTTTTTCGGGAGGCAGCTCAAAAGGTTCGGTATTGCCAATTACAAATGAAAATTTCACATTAATTGAAGCTTTAGCTCAAGCTGGAGGAATTGACAATTTCAGTAAATCATATAAAATAAAACTTATACGAGGAAACTTGAACGCCCCTCAAGTTTTTCTATTTAATGTATCTGACTTAAAAGATATGAAAAAAGCTAATTTTTTACTTCAGGCTAACGATATTATTTATGTTGAGACAAGACCAAGATACGCATCTAAAATATTGGTTGAAATTGCTCCCTATATGAGTTTATTAACTACAATATTGTTAATTGCAACTTTTCTCTAAAATATAAAAAAATGCAACAAAATAAAATTCCAATAATAAACGAAAAATTTGACCCTCAAATATTTTTACTAATTTTAAAGAAATATATTTGGCTTTCTTTATTGTTTATTATTTTATCACTTTTTGGGACCTTTATTTATTTAAGATACACACCACCTGTATACAAATCTGTGTCAATTATTCAGGTTAACAAAGAAAGTAGCCAAGCACAAAAAATTCTTAATATTGAAGATATTTATGAAAAAAAAGACATCTCAAATGTTATTGAATTGTTGAGATCAAAAGAATTTTTAAAACGCGTTTATAATAAACTGCCTCTTAATATTGAATATTATACTCAAGGAACTTTTCAATCAACCGAATTATATAAAAATTCACCTTTTAAAGTGGAGACACATAAATATGAGCCTTGTATTTATAATGTACCTATATTTATTAATTTTAAGGATAAAAATTCATTTATACTTCAATATGAAATTAATGGTCAAAAATATAAATACAATCTAAAAACAAATACATGGAATTTAATATATGGTGGAGAAATTAAATTAAGTGTTAATAATTATAAAAGAATAGCAATACAACAAGACAATATAAAAAAAACTGCCTATTCGTTTATTCTAAACAACCCTGGCAACCTCTATCTAAAATATATTAACAACTTGGATATAAGACTTTTAAATAAATATGCAAATACTATTCAGATATCTTGCACCTCACACAATGCAACTAAAACTTCAGAAATTGTAAATACTATTGCTGAAGAATACATGAAATATGATATTGAAAAGAAAAAAGAAAGTGCACAAAATATTTTGTCATTTATTGATTTTCAACTAAAATCGGTTTATGAAAATCTTGACAAAACAGAAAAGCAAATCCATGAGTTTAAAAAAGAAAACAAACTAAATTATAATATTTTATCAAATCAAAACTCTTCCCCAATATTTACAACAAAAATCACAGAATTTCAAAATGAAATACTAAATATAGATTTTCAACTAGTTACTCTAAAAAGAATTCAAAATCAAATTGTAAAAGGTAAAGATTCTAATATTTATGAAATTATTGCAATATTATCAGGAACAAAATTCGATGGTGTTATTGTAAATGTGTTAAATAATCTTCAAAAATTAATCACAGAAAAACAACAATTGCTCAATGATGTAACCTCAAATAATTATCAAATAACAACAATTGATAAGCAAATTAACAATCAAAGACAATTAATAATTGAACTATTAAGTACAACAATAAATAGATTAAGCGAGCAAAAAAAAGATTATAAAAAGAAAGTTGATGAATATGAAAATAAAATATTTAACAATGCATCTTATGAAGTTGAATATTCAAAATTAGATCGATTATTTTCAATTAATGAAGGATTTTATCATCAACTAATTGCAAAAAAAGCTGAATATTTAATTTCTCAAGCAGGCTATGTTTCTTTAAATGAAATATTAGAAAAATCTGACATCCCACACAAACCAATTTCTCCTATCAAAAAAAATATTATACTAATCTTTATCTTAATAGGTATTATTATAAGTTTAGTAATTATTTTTATTAAATATCTTATTTACGATGAAGTAACATCAATTGAAAATCTCAAAAATTATACTGAGGTACCTGTTTTGGGTGCAATTCCTAACTATAAAAAGCAAATACCTATATCTCAACTTTTAGTTGATAAAAAACCAAACTCGATTTTTACAGAATCTTTTAGAAATATTCGTTCCAACTTACAATTTATTTCCCACAAACAAGGTCCAAAAATAATTACAATTACATCAACTATTGCCGGTGAAGGTAAAACCTTTGTAGCTATTAACTTAGCGGGAATATTATCAATATCAAACAAAAAAGTTATATTACTTGACTTTGATTTACGGAAACCTCGTATTCACCTTGGTTTTGATACTGATAATAACAAAGGTATAAGTACAATTCTTATTAATCAACACTCTATTGAAGAATGCATTAAGCACTCAGACAAAAATAATTTTGATTTTATTACAGCCGGACCTGTTCCTCCTAATCCTTCTGAAATAATTATGTGTCAAGAGAAGAGTAAAATGCTTGATTCACTAAAAGATAATTATGATTATATAATAATTGATACACCCCCTATTGGTATTGTTACAGATGCTTTGGATAATATTCAAAAAGCAGATTATCCAATTTATGTATTGAAAGCAAATTGTTCAAAACGGTATTTTATAAATAATATTAATAACCTTTATAAAAATAAAAATCTAAATAATTTATCAGTAATCCTTAACGGCATTAGTTTGAAAGCATCGAACATGAAATACGGATACGGTTATGGTTATTATGACGAAGAAAATGAAGTTAAAAAAAAATCTATTATAAATAAATTATTTAAAAAATTAATACATGAATAATATCTACTACTTTATAATATTTTTCTTTATAACATTTTTAGTAAGCTTTTTGGAAAATAAATTTTTTCTAAAAAAATCAATAAAGATTAACTTTAGAAAATCAAATATATCTGCAATTCGTTGGGAAACACAAACAAAACCAATTTTTGGTGGAATAACTTTTTACTCAATATTCTTATTAACGATTATTTATTTTTATTTTTTCGTTTCTTCATCACTTTCAACCAATAATATTGTTACTATAGTAATAGTTTCCATTGCTTTCTTTATGGGACTCGCTGATGATTTACTTAGCACATCCCCTCACTTCAAATTCCTTTTCCAATTGTTAATTGCCACAATACTGGTTTATTTCGGAATTTATATTAACATTACTCAATACGTTTTTCTAAATTATTTTATCACATATTTTTGGGTTATCGGAATTATGAACTCAATAAATATGCTTGATAATATGGATGCTATTAGCTCATCAATATCAATTAGCATTTTAATTGGAGTTGTTTTAAATATTATCTTATCTGGGAATGTTTCTATTTTCGAAATACTGATAACAATTGCAACAATTGCATCATTAGCCAGCTATTTGCTTTTTAACTGGCACCCCTCAAAATTATATATGGGCGATAACGGAAGCCAATTTCTTGGAGCTATATTAGCAATTTTAGGTATTCTGTTTTTCTGGAACTACAATAATTCATTTATGCACACAATTAGTTTATCAAAACAATTTCTAATTACTTTAATTGCATTTATTGTTCCAATTACTGACACAACATCTGTTACAATTAACCGATTATTAAAAAAGAAATCTCCTTTTATTGGAGGTAAAGACCATACAACACATCATCTTTCTTATCTTGGTTTTTCTGACCAACAAGTTGCAATAATTCTAATGCTTATTTCTTTTTTATCTGTACTAATTTCTATATATATTGCCAATTATATTATTATTTGGAAAACTATTCACATAGTTATATATAGCTTCTACGCATTTGTAATATTTATCACTCTTTACTCAATAACGAGAATATCAAAACCTAATAAATAAAGTTATTAAAATAACAGTATAATTACTATTTTAGTTTACAATTTAGAATAAATCTATCATATTTAGTAATATTTGAAATTAGATATTGATGATGCTTGTATAAAAAAAATAATTTCATCCCCGGCAATCAATATTAATTTCTTCATCGAGCATTAATTATTAATATAAAAAAATTACTTCTATTCAATTATGAAAAATTTTGGAATAAAATATCTAAATAAAACAAAGAGAAGCAATATTGCTAAAATAATGTTTTTTCTTTTAGCACTAATATTCATTGTTCACACTTCAATATTTTGGGACACAAATAAAGATAATGAATTAAAAAAAAATGCACCCCATTCCACGCAGTCAATTCAAATACCAAAAAAACTTGAATTTGCCGGGGAAAAAGTTCCCGTTGAAAATTTTGACATTTACGAAAGTCTCGATCGTGAGTTGTCAATAAATGTTTTTTGGCATTCACAAACAATTTTATTTATTAAACGAGCAAACAGATTTTTTTCTATTATTGAACCTATATTAAAAAAAAATAATATTCCTGATGACTTTAAATATCTGGCTGTTGCCGAGAGTGGATTAATGAATGCTGTTTCTCCATCAGGAGCAAAAGGATATTGGCAATTTTTAGAACCTACTGCAAAAGAATGTGGTCTTGAAATAAATGATGAAATTGATGAAAGATATAACCTTGAAAAATCTACCGAAGCTGCTTGTAAATTTCTAAACAAATCATATAAAAAATATAATAATTGGACATTAGCAGCTGCATCATATAATTTTGGGCGTAAAAATCTAAATAAACAAATCACTCGACAAAAATCTGACAACTATTTTAATCTTCTTTTAGGTGAAGAAACCGGCAGGTATGTCTTTCGCATTATTGCAATTAAAATGATATTATCAAATCCTCAAAACTATGGTTTCAATATTAACAAAAAAGACCTTTATCCAATAATCCCTACTTACAAAGTAACTATTGATTCTTCTGTTACTAATTTTGCTCAGTTTGCTAAGGATTTCTCAATAAACTATAAAATATTAAAAATATTTAACCCTTGGCTTCGTGAAAATTATTTAAGCAATAAGAATAAAAAAACTTACGAAATAGTTATTCCTAAAAAAGGATATAGAACTTTTAAGAATTAAGAATTACGATTTAAGATTTGAAACTTGAGACTTGAGACTTCAAATTCTAACACTCACTGCTGTTCGGGATTTGTAATCCCGAATTAATGAGCTGTATATTAATACTTTCGGATTACAAATCCGTAAGAGCAGAGAATTAAGAATTAGGAATAATAGATGCATAAACTTTTAACTTTTTGAACTATATTTTATTAACTTTGCATTCTTGTAATATTTAAAATAATACAAAAAAAAGTTGACAAAAAAAAGCAATAATTCACACAATATTAATGTGTTAGGCGCAAGAGTTCATAACCTAAAGAATATTGATGTAAACATACCACGCAAAAAATTAACTGTAATAACAGGTCTTAGTGGCAGTGGAAAATCATCGTTAGCTTTTGATACTATTTATGCAGAAGGACAAAGACGGTATATTGAAACTTTTTCGGCTTATGCACGTCAATTTCTTGGGAAATTAGAACGTCCCGACGTTGACAAAATATCCGGATTGAGTCCGGTTATTGCTATTGAACAAAAATCAACAAACAAAAATCCGCGTTCTACTGTTGGCACAATTACTGAAATTTATGGTTTTTTACGTTTACTTTTTGCAAAAGCCGGTATAGCATATTCGTACATGTCAGGCGAAAAAATGGTGAAATATACCGATGAAAAAATACTCGAAATTATTAAACAGAACTATGCCAATAAAAAAATTATTTTATTATCTCCAATAGTAAAAGGACGAAAAGGACACTACAAAGAATTGTTAGAGCAAACACGCAAAAAAGGTTTTTTATATACTCGCATTGATGGTGAAATAAAAGAACTAACATACGGGTTAAAACTCGACCGCTACAAGACTCATAATATTGAAATTATTATTGATAAACTAAAAATAGATAACGAAGACCAAAAAAGACTAAAATCATCTATTCAGATGGCTATGCAGTATGGAAAAGGGATTATTATGATTCTTGATAAAGATAGTAATGATTCAAGATTTTTCAGTCGTAACCTAATGTGTCCAACTAGTGGCATTTCTTATGATGAACCTGCTCCACACTCATTCTCTTTTAATTCGCCTAAAGGTGCTTGTCCTAAATGCAACGGTCTCGGTACAATTAATGAAATTGATATTTCCAAAATTATTCCTGATGACAGCTTGAGTATAAACAAGGGTGGTATTGCTCCCATTGGCAAATACAAAAGTTCTCTTATATTTTGGCAATTAGAAGCCATTGCTTCAAAATATAAAATCTCACTATCGACACCAATAAAAAAAATTCCTGAAAATGTTTTAAATATAATACTTTATGGTTCTGACGAAACATTCAAATTAGGAAATACGCCGCTTGGCTCATCTTCAAATTATTTTTTAAGTTTCACAGGCATAATTAATTATATTGCTGAACAAAAAACAGAAAACAATTCAAAAAAAATACAAAATAATTTTAACTATTTTATTAAAAAAACAACCTGCCCCGTCTGCAATGGCCGCAGATTAAAAAAAGAAGCTCTTTATTTTAAAATTGCCGGTAAAAACATATCCGAACTTTCAAATATGGATATTGACGAGCTTTATTCTTGGTTTAATAATATTGAAGACAAACTTTCTGATAAACAAAATAAAATCTCGAAAGAAATACTCAAGGAAATTCGCACACGTTTGACTTTCCTTATTAATGTAGGATTAAATTATTTATCATTAAACAGAAGTGCAAGAAGTTTATCAGGCGGTGAAAGTCAGCGTATAAGATTGGCAACTCAAATTGGTTCTCAATTAGTCAATGTTTTATATATTTTAGATGAGCCAAGTATAGGTTTACACCAAAAAGACAATCTTAAACTCATCAACTCGCTTAAGCAACTTAGAGATGCCGGCAATTCTATAATTGTTGTTGAGCACGACAAAGAAATGATGCTGTCTGCCGACCATATTATTGATATGGGACCTTTTGCAGGTAAGCATGGCGGAGAAATTGTAGCTCAAGGAACATCTAAAGAAATTATAAAATCAAACAGTTTAACTGCACAATACCTGAATAATAAAAAACTTATTGAAATTCCTGAAAAACATCGTGCAGGAAATGGTAAACATATAAAACTTTTTGGAGCACAAGGAAATAACTTGAAAAATATTACTGTTGATTTCCCTCTTGGAAAATTTATTTGTATAACAGGCGTTTCAGGAAGTGGCAAATCAACTCTTATTAATGAAACATTATATCCAATTCTCACACAACATTTTTATCGTTCACAAAAGCAGGCTTTAAAATATGAAAAAATTCAGGGAATTGATTTTATTGATAAAGTTGTTGAAGTTAATCAATCTCCTTTAGGGAAGACTCCTCGTTCGAATCCTTCAACTTATACAGGAATTTTTTCAGAAATAAGAAAGCTCTTTGAAAAATTACCCGAATCTCAAATAAGAGGATACAAAGCCGGTCGTTTTTCATTTAACGTTAAAGGTGGCAGATGCGAAAGTTGCAAGGGAGCAGGTGTAAAAACCATTGAAATGAATTTTTTACCCGATGTTTATGTTAAATGTGATGAGTGTAATGGAAAACGATATAACCGTGAAACTCTAGAAGTTCGTTTCAAAGGCAAATCTATTAGTGACGTACTCAATATGACGATTAATCAAGGTGTTGAATTCTTTAAAAATATTCCTAAAATTTTTATCAAACTAAAAACGTTACAAGAGGTAGGATTGGGATATATAACTCTAGGACAAGCATCGACAACACTCTCTGGTGGCGAAGCACAGAGAGTTAAACTTGCTTCGGAATTATCCAAACGCGACACCGGAAAAACACTGTATATTCTCGATGAGCCAACCACAGGTTTGCATTTTGAAGATATTAATGTTTTGCTAAAAGTATTGAATAAGCTTGTTGATAAAGGCAATACTATTATTGTTATTGAACACAATATAGATGTTATTAAAATAGCCGATTACATTATTGATATTGGTATTGACGGTGGTAAAAACGGTGGCGAAATAATTTGCACAGGAACGCCTGAAAAAATTGCTGAAAAGAAAATAAGTTACACTGCCAAATTTCTTAAAGAAGAAATATCAAAATAATAAATATTTTAGCAGTATAACTTCACATTTTTAGCTCTTGCCAAAATTTTAACGTTTTACTTTAAACTTTACATTTCCAAAACCCTCAATTACTTTTCTTAACAAATCATATAAAAGGGTAAAATACAGAACTAATACGAATAACCAAATCACAAGAATATCAAACCAGAAAGTATCAATAGACAATCCAAAAACATTTTTCTCAGGAGCATAAAAATGCGCTCTTCCATAATTTGATTCCGGATTTTTATAAATTGGATCCATCATTTGTATTAATCGGTCGTTGGTTTCATATATCTTATGAAGATCTTGTTTATTTTTTAACAACGCATCCAGACATATATTATGATATTCATTTTTCAGCTTATCAACATTTTGTTTACCTCCAAGCTTTTCAATTAATTCTTCATAGGTAAAATCTATATTATCTGATGCCTGATTAAATCTTTTAATGTAAAATCTTTTTTCTGCACGAAGATATTTTTGAGTAGCAAGCGATATTTTATTATTAAATGAATTTATATTTAAACTATCAAGGTATTTAAAACCATTTTCCGTATTTTGTTTTGAAAGTAAATTAATCTCATTTTTAATTATTTTTAAATCCTTAATTGTTTTTTCATCCTTAATATTTTGTCCAATATTTCTTTGGCAATTTTCAATTTTCGTTTGAAGTGTAGGTATTAGAAAAGAGTTTTTAAAGGCTGCATTACTTTTTTCTTTTTCAAAATAAAAAAACTTTTTATCAAATTTATTGTTTTTAAACTGATGAACAGCCATTGCTTCGTATGCCCAACGCGAAGTCATTAAATCACCCATGACAGGCACATATTTATAAGAGCCAATAAATTTATTAAGATTTTCATAACGAACTGTTGTGCCATTAAACAAGATCTGAGGCACAATAATAAAAGGGATAAGTATATATATTGTTACCACAGAATTTAATGCGGAAGAAATGTTTAAACCCAAAATATTTGCAAAACATGATGTAGAAAATAAAATCAGCCAATAAGCTAAAGTCATTCCTTTTATTCCCATGATTAAATTACCGACAATAATAAACGAGATTGTTTGAATTGCAGACAAAACAAACATTATTAGGACTTTTGAATTTATATAGCTAAACCTGCTTAAGTGAAGAAATTTTTCGCGTTTAAGAAGCTGTCTGTCTTTAATAATTTCTTCGGCACTAACAGTCAAACCAATAAACATAGCGGTTAAAATACACATAAACATATAAATAGGAATATTTATATTTTCGCTAAAGACATATGCATTCGGATTATCAACTGTTCCACTAATATATTTAATGCTTATTGCCAAAATAGAAGCCAACAAAGGAGCTTCAGTAAAATTAATCAGCATGTACTGCCTATTTGTTAATTTCGACAATATATTTCGAATACTAAATATTTTAAATTGCTTAAATTTATCAGGTATCTTAAATTTATTTTCCGGTAATTTCTCTTCACTTTGCTTTTCAGAAAACTTCGATTCAATATTTTCTTTATATAATTGATTCCATTCTGTGGGAGAAATTTTACGGGTTCTTGTTAATTTACCATATTCATTAACAACCTTAGATTCTACAATTTGAAGAACCTGTTCAGGGTTCACATTACCACATGAAGAACATTCGCTTTCGAGTGCATTTACATGATTTGTCATTGTTTTAAAATAAACAACAGCCTCAACAGGATTTCCATAATAAATTAAGTAACCACCCCTATCAAGAATTAATAGTTTGTCAAACATTTTATAAATATCTGACGATGGTTGATGAATATTAATAATAACAAGTTTTCCTTTTAAAGCCTGTTGCTTTAGCAAATCCATTACAATTTCAGAATCCATTGACGACAAACCTGATGTTGGCTCATCAACAAAAAGAACTGAAGGTTCTCTAATAAGCTCAAGGGCAATATTTAGTCGTTTTCGTTGCCCTCCACTAATAAATTTATTTAAAACATCACCAACTGTTAAATCTTTTATCTCAATCAAATCTAAATCTTCGAGTATCTTAAAAACAGATTTTTCTAAATCTGTTTCGCTAAAATCATCAAAACACAATTTCGCATTGAAGTATAAATTTTGATAAACAGTCAATTCTTCAATAAGCAAATCATCTTGAGGAACAAATCCAATTACTCCCGATAATTTTTCTTTATTCTTATTTATGTCTAAACCATTAATTGTAATACTGCCTTTTTGTGGTATTAAATTTCCATTCAAAATATTTAAGAGAGTAGATTTACCAACACCACTACCACCCATTATGCCAATTAGCTCGCCTCCTTGTTCAGAAAAATTAAAATTGTGCAAACCGTTTTTGCTGTTTTTAAATCGAAATTCAACATCTTTAGCAGTAAAAATAACTTTCGATTTAATTTTTGAATGTAAAAATTCACCTTCAATGTCGCTATAATAAATTGCATTAATTCTTGAACCACGAATTGCAGAGCCTTTTATTAAAATATACGAACGATTTAATAAAATTATATGTCCGTTTAAATATAAGTTATCCTCACCAACGTATCTAAAAATGTACATATTAGTGCAAACAATGTGTAAAACGAAAATATTTCCATTAAGTTTGTTGTTTACAATGTGCTTAAATTCATCACTTAATGGCTTTTCATTTTTGTTTATAGTTAAAATATTTTCTTTTACAGGAACATTCTTCATAGAATCAAGAATAAATGCCTTACTATTCAAATAATCAGATTCTTCGATATTAAAAATATCAGATACCGTTTTAACAAAATCTAATTCCTTGTCAGTAATTTCAGCACCATAACTTATAAACTCAAGTAATAAAAGTAAAACTAAAGCCTTTTGTTCTTGTTGAAGCTCTTCGTTAATCTGTTGGCATATCATTAACACTTTAACCGAATTAACCGATGTTCGTTTTTGAACAAAAGAGCCATCTTTTTTCTTTGTGCTACGATGATGAAAGGCTAAATATTCGTCAAACAGATTAAGATATTCTGTAACTTTTGCTTGATTAAGCTGTTGATTCAGGTATGATTCAACTATTGAACGCGATGTGTCGGAAACACCTTCTTTATTAACATTTGCAATAATTGCAAACAATTTCATTAAGGCTTTTAATATTGTCTCACTCATTATTCAAACTTTAGTTTATAATTTATTATTTCAATAAATAAAATCTATTTCATTTAATATCAATAAATAAAAATAAGAATAAATAATCATATTAGTACAATAATTATTGAATTTTTGTAAAAAAGTACGAGAAACTCCTTTTAATTCAACATTTTATTGCATAAAATAAACCCTCAAGGTTTTAAAAACCTTGAGGGTTTATAACATATTAAAATTATTTTTTATATTGAAATTAAAAATCAAACATAATTAATATCTTTCAAAACTACTTTAAAATGCCTATCCCTTCTCTTAAAATTTCAATTTCATCTTTTGAACAATCTACAACAGTGGACGCTTCATTATTTCCATATCCTGCATCAATAACTATATCTACAATATCTCTATATTTTTCATAAATCAATTCAGGGTCAGTAGTGTATTCAATAACATCGTCATCGTCATGAATTGAAGTTGACATAATTGGATTTCCCAATTCTTTTACAATTTCTAGGGCAATATTATTGTCAGGAACTCTAATACCAACAGTTTTCTTTTTGCTTTTGAATAATTTTGGCACTTTACTATTTGCCTGAAGAATAAAAGTAAAAGGTCCGGGAAGATTTCGCCTCATTAATTTATAAATGTCATTATTTATTGGCTTTGTAAAATCTGAGAGATGACTCAAGTCATAACAAACAAATGAAAACAAAGCTTTTTCAGGTTTAACACCTTTAATATATGCAATTTTTTCAACAGCTTTTTGATTATGAATATCACAACCTAAACCATAAACAGTATCGGTAGGATAAATAATTATCCCACCGGCTTGCAAAACATCAACAACTTTTCTTATTTGTCGATGATCAGTATTTTCCTGAAAAATTTTTAATAACATAAACTCATTAATTGACTATTAATTTAAAATTGTGGCTTAAATCTAAAATCACAAATCAAAATTCTAAAATCTCTATCCGTTTACTCTATGATAATCTTCAAGGAATTTTTTCAATCCACTGTCTGTTAAAGGATGGTTTAGTAATCCCAATATTGCTTTTAACGGACATGTTGCAACGTCGGCACCAGCCTCAACACATTGAACAATGTGCATTGTGTGTCGAATAGATGCTGCAAGAACCTGAGTTTCAAAGCCATAAAAATTAAACATCTCAACAATTTGTGCAATTAACTGAATACCATCGGTTGAAGTATCGTCTAATCTGCCAATAAAAGGTGAAACATAAGTTGCTCCTGCTTTTGCTGCAAGTAATGCTTGACCAACAGAAAAAACTAATGTGCAATTTGTCCTAATTCCTTTACTTGTTAAAAATTTAATTGCTTTTATTCCTTCTTTTATTGCAGGTACTTTAACAACTATTTGAGGATGTAAAGCAGCTAATTTTTGTCCTTCAGCAATCATTCCTTCAAAATCGGTTGCAATTACTTCAGCACTTACATCTCCATCAACAATATTGCAGATGTCAACATAATGTTGTAAAATATTTTTCTCTCCTTTTATTCCCTCTTTTGCCATTAAAGAAGGATTGGTAGTAACTCCGTCAAGAACACCTAAATCTTGTGCTTCTTTAATTTGTTCAAGGTTTGCTGTATCAACAAAAAATTTCATACTATTATGTTTTAGTTATTATTTTAATTTTGCAAAAGTAGTTATTTTTCTATTTTTTAAAGTATAAAATTATAAATTTATACTTTGTCTAAACGCAAA
>JAGLDO010000033.1 GCA_023145555.1 Bacteroidales bacterium | reverse complement strand
CACGAATCACGAATTAATCCCTGTCCAATTAATAATGTTTTTAGTTTCTTTAAAATGATTAATTTCTCCGAATAAAAAATCATTTTCGCGTCCTTGTTTTTTATAGCACATCATGGGATGCATTGAAACCAATTTTTTCGTAATATCAATATTCTTTGTTATATTTATTGCATTATTTCCCCATAAAAACCAGATAATATCTTTATTCTTTTCTGCAATATATTTTAATAATTCGGTAGTAAATGGTTCCCAAATTTTGGCATGACTGTTTGATTTTCCCAATTCGCATGTAAACGATGTATTTAATAACAACACTCCTTGTTTTTCCCATGACGAGAATAATTTATTGGGCGGCATAATTTCAAAACCATTTTCAATATCTTCCTTTATTGAGCTGTATTTTTTATATTCAGCATTATAAGCATAATAAATTGAACGAATAATATTTTTTAAAGAGATATTATTATAAGTGTCTTTCCAAGATTTTAAGCTCCCAACTTCAAAGGCTCGACCTGTTGCTACTCCTTTTTGTGGATATGGATCTTGTCCGAGAATAATAATCTTAACATCGTTTAACGAGAAATTTAAAAATCGCAATACTTTCTCTTTTGTTGGAGTAACTTCTATGTTTTTGTTATATATGTTTTTTTCTATGCTTGATAAAATACTTGAATTTTTTTTGTTTGATAAAAAATCATTCCAAGAATCATCAATCTTAATATTTTTCAGCAATAATGATTCCATAAAATATTATTTTAACCCGACACTTTCAGGTACTTCGTACTCTGGAAGGTCTATACTTTTAACTTTATAACTCTGAGACTACTCCGAAAAGACCTGACATGTTTGTAGTAATAAAAAACAGTATAATTAAATTACTGATAATCTGAATAATAGAAAACATGTCAGGTCTCGGTAATTTAACATTAAGACTTTTCGGAGTGGATTCAACACCTTAAACTAATCTCATTATTTTAAACCAATCAACTCAACTATTTTAACAATAACTTCAACGGCTTTCTCCATAGTTTGAATAGGAACATACTCAAAACGACCATGATAATTATGTGCGCCTGTAAAAATATTAGGTGTTGGAAGTCCCATGAAAGACAACTTCGAGCCATCTGTACCTCCTCTAACAGGAAAAATTTTTGGTTCAATACCAACTTCTAACATTGCTTTTTTAGCTGTTTCGACAATTTCTATAACAGGAACAATTTTTTCTTTCATGTTATAGTATTGATCGTTAATTTCTAAATCAATAATATCTTTCCCATATTTTGAATTCAAAAATTTTACAGCATCACTAATCAACAATTTTTTATTTTCAAATTTTTCTCTGTCAAAATCCCTAATAATATATTTAAGTTTAGTATTATCAACACTTCCCTGAAAATCCAACAAATGGAAAAACCCTTCGTATCCGGTTGTATATTCAGGTTTTTGATTTTTGGGTAACATTGAGTTTAGCTCTATAGCTACCAAAATTGAATTAATCATTTTCCCTTTTGCCACACCCGGATGAATATTTAGTCCTGCAATATTAATTTTTGCTTCGGCAGCATTAAAAGTTTCATATTCTAATTCACCAAGCTCTCCGCCATCAACAGTGTATGCAAAATCTGCCTTAAATTTTTCTACATCAAACAAATCTGCACCTCTTCCAATTTCTTCATCCGGAGTAAACCCTACTTTAACAGTACCATGTTTGATTTCAGGATTATTAATCAAAAGCTCAAAAGCAGTGATTATCTCAGCAATTCCGGCTTTATCGTCAGCTCCAAGCAAAGTGTTTCCATCGGTAGTAATCAGGGTTTGTCCAACATAATTTTTTAATTGAGGAAAATCTTTTGGCGAAAGAATAATATTTTTTTCATTGTTTAAAACAATATCTTCACCGTCATAATTTTCAATAATTCGAGGATTAACATTTGTTCCTGTCATATCAGGACTTGTATCCATGTGTGCGATAAAACCAATTGTCGACACTTTTTTTTCAATATTAGCTGGCAAGGTTGCCATCACATAACCATTTTCATCTAAACTTACGTCTTGCAAACCAATGTTTTTTAATTCATTAACAAGCTCATTTGCAAGAGTTAGTTGTTTGTTTGTGCTTGGACAAAATTTGGAATTCTCATCAGATTGTGTATCAATTTTTACATATTTAATAAAACGGTCAAGTAATTTGTTCATTTGATTATTGTTTTATAATTAATTCTTTTTCAGGTATTTTACTAATATGTGTTTAACAAAAAACCCTGCCAAAGTTAAATGTTTTTAAAGATAAGTAAAATTAATTATCTTGTTATAAAAACATTAACAACTTTAGCAGGGCTCATGATTAAAAAAATATATAAAATGATAATTATGTATTCTTTCAAATTTCAATTTTATTTTAAGTCATTTTTTCTTCTTTAAACAAGTACGCTTTAAAAATCAGTAAATTTTAATTTCCCAACTTTTCATTTCATTTCTTAGATCTTTTGCATTACCTGATACTTTATTAAGCAATGCCCAGAATTCTTTACCATGATTTTTATGAATAGTATGACAAAGTTCGTGAAGAATTACATAGTCGATTAAATAATCGGGCAATCTCATAAGATGAAGGGTGAAATTCAAATTATCTTTAAAAGAACAACTTCCCCACCTCGATTTAATATTTTTTATGTAAATATTATTGTATTTAAAACCATGAATTTCAGATAATTGTTTAACTCTTTCAGGAATAAATTGTTTTGCTTCAATCCGCCAAGCTTCTTCAATGGCTTTTCGTATCGTTACCTGATATTTAATATTTCGAATATCCTCATCATCTGGATAAATAATTTTAATAATATTATCTGATATTTTTGCTTTGACAGAATCTACTTCGCAAGGCTCAAATTGAAGTGCATGGTTTCTGGTTTCAAAGTTTGTTCCTTCATCAAAAATTGTAAATTTATTTTCGATTTCCTCAATTCTTGGAAGATGTCTTTTTATCCAATCCTGTCTATTATTAACAATTTTCTCAGCAGATTTAAAACTCAATGTCCTAGGGACAGAAACGCTTACACCTTCGAATGGTTTTATTGTGATACTAACATTTCGAGCTCTATTGCTTTTTTTCAAACAAACATTACCTACTCCTTCAATATTAATAATCTTAGTATTCATAAAAATTTAGGTGTAAAAAAAGTGGGTAAGCTACTCATATCGCACCGCTCAACCATTTTACCCTTGCTTCCTTCCAGACCTGGGGGAGTTCAATAGGAGCTGGTCGTATGAGACTTACCCGTGGCAAAAGTAATAATTAATTAAATCATTTCAAACAATTATTAAGTTAAAAGTTTGTAAAATTTAAAATTTATAAAGTTGATACTACCACTGCTGTTCGAGATTTGTAAGCTCTGCTCTTTCGGATTTGTAATTCGAAAGCATTAATATACAGCTTGTTAATTCGGGATTACAAATCCCGAACAGCAGTAAGATTGCTTCTTCGCCGGCTGGCGGATTGCAATGACGAAAAACACTGTCCGGTATTTTTGAAGTAATCTCAAAGTTTAATGTTCAATGTTTAAGTCAAATCCGAAAACAGAAAGAACGTGTCTCTAATTTTTGGAACATTACTTTTTTGCGAAAAAAACAAAACATAATATTTATTTTTATTTAAAATAATTACAAATTAGTTATATTTGTCTTTTTAACATAAAAAACACATTATTATGCAAGAAACAATTAAAGAAAACACAAATACCTTTGGTAAAAATGCAATGACATTTGGTGCTATCACTGGTTTTGCATTAGTAATAATATCTTTATTATTTTATACATTCAATATACAAAATTCAAGTTATCAAGGATTTAGTATTTATTTAATACTTTGTGTAGGAATATATATTGGAACAAAAAGTTTTCGCGATAAATCTCTAGGTGGATATATAAAATACACACGATCATTAGGTTCCGGCGTGCTTATTAGTTTATATTCATCATTTATTTTAGCATTTTATTTTTATTTTCTTTACAAATTTATTGATCCAAACAGCATTAACGTTTTAATTCAAACAATGGAGGAGAATTTAATAAATCAAGGAATGCCTGATGAACAAATTGAAATGTTTTTAGAAATTTTAAATAAAACAATGACACCGGGAATCATAGCTTTTGGTTATATTTTCTCAATTACTTTTTATGGAACTCTTCTTTCTTTAATATTATCTTTTTTTATTAAGAAAGAAAAAAACGAAGAACCTTTTGATAAAGCAATGAACGAAATCGAAAATTAAAATATTTCTTAATGGATATATCTATTGTAATTCCCTTATATAACGAAGAAGAATCAATTGCTGAATTGGTTGATTGGATTAACAAAGTTATGAATGATAATAATTTCTCACACGAAATTATTATCATTGATGACGGAAGTAATGATAGTTCGTGGCAAATTATCAAAAATTTAGAGACAAAGAATACAGCTGTTAAAGGAATAAAATTTAGAAGAAATTATGGCAAATCAGCTGCCTTATTTTCCGGTTTTGAACAAGCTAAAGGCAATGTAGTTATAACTATGGATGCCGACTTGCAAGACAGCCCTGATGAAATTCCTTCATTATATAAGATGATTATTGATGAAGATTATGACTTAGTTTCCGGTTGGAAGAAAAAAAGACATGACCCTATTTCAAAAACCATACCCAGTAAATTTTTCAATTTCATCTCACGAAAATTAACAGGAATAAAACTTCACGACTTTAATTGTGGTTTAAAAGCTTATAAAAATGAACTTGTAAAAAATATTGAGGTTTATGGTGAGATGCACAGATATATTCCAATTTTAGCGAAACAAGCAGGTTTTAATAAGATAGGCGAAAAAATTGTGCATCATTATAAAAGAAAATATGGAGTTACTAAATTTGGATTAGAACGTTTTATTAATGGTTTTTTAGACTTATTATCAATAACTTTTATAACAAAATTTGGCAAGCGACCAATGCATTTATTCGGAACATTAGGGACACTTATGTTTATACTTGGTTTTATTGCTGCTCTTTGGCTGGGAATTTATAAACTATATTGTTTAGGACACGGACTTGAAGCGGGATTAGTTACCGATAGTCCATATTTTTTCATTTCATTAACAACAATGATAATTGGTACACTACTCTTCTTAGCAGGTTTTATAGCTGAATTAGTATCAAGAAATTCGCCCAAAAGAAACTCTTATAAAATTGAAAATGATTTAAACAACAAATAAGACGTACTCAAAAATTAGCAAATAATTACTAATTAAAAAACAAATAAATTGAACAATATTATCATCGGTCCGGCATATCCTCTACGTGGTGGCATTGCAAACTTTAACGCTGCTTTATGTAATGCTTTCTTAAAAAAAAATATTGATTCAAAAATTATTTCATTCTCATTACAATATCCTAAAGTTCTATTTCCCGGTAAAACTCAAATAGATAATGGTGAAGCACCCAAAAACATTGAAATTTCTTCAGATATTAATTCAATAAACCCTTTTAACTGGTTTAAGGTTGCGAAAAAAATACTTAAATTAAATCCCAATTATATTATTATCGATTTCTGGATACCTTTTATGGCTCCGGCTTTAGGAACAATTATTAGACGCATAAAGAAGAAGAAAAATATTAAAATAATTGCAATTACTCATAATGTGGTTGCCCACGAAAGTAAATTTTACGATAAAATACTCACTAAATATTTTATTCAATCTTGCGATGGTTTCATTGCAATGTCGAAATCAGTATTAGAAGATATTAAGCAATTTACAACAAGCCGGCATCTTAAATTTATTCCTCATCCAATTTATGATATTTTTGGAGAAAAGGTATCAAAAGACAAAGCGCTTGAATATCTCAAATTAAACAAACAAGATAAACATATTTTATTTTTTGGTTTAATAAGAAAATATAAAGGGCTCGATTTGCTTTTAAAAGCAATGGGTACTGATAAAATAAAAAAACTAAACATTAAATTAATAGTTGCCGGAGAATTTTATGATTATAAGCTAAAGTATGAAAAAATTATTGACGAGCTCAAAATCAGGGATAACGTTCTGCTAAAAGACACTTACATATTAAATCAAGAAGTAAAATATTATTTCTCGGCTGCTGATATTATTACTCAACCATATAAGACAGCAACACAGAGCGGTGTTACACAAATTGCATATCATTTTGAGCGACCCATGTTGGTAACAGACGTTGGAGGCTTATCAGAAATTGTTCCTGACAATAAAGTGGGTTATGTTACAAAAACATCGCCTGAAAGCATTGCCAATGCAATTTTTGACTTTTATAAAAATGACAGAGAAGCTGAATTTGTTAAAAACATTAAAGTTGAAAAAAACAAGTTCTCATGGAACGAAATGGTTAAAGGAATTAATAATTTAGTAGAAGAGATTAATAAATTTCAGAATTTATAAAGTCAATAACAACCTCTTTTTCAGACGGAGCAAACCACTTTATTGATTTATCTCTGTTAAACCACGAGAGTTGTCGTTTAGCATAGTGTCTTGAATTTCTTTTTATTAGTTCAATGGCTTTATCCAAAGTAATTTTATTATCGAAATATTCAAAAAATTCTTTATAACCAACTGTATTTAAAGCATTAAGATTTTTATCTTTATAAAATTTACGTGCCTCATCTTCTAATCCGTTTTCAATCATAATATCGACTCGTAAATTTATTCTTTCATAAAGTTTTTGCCGATCAATATTCAAACCTATTTTAATAATATTAAAATCTCTTTCTTTTTTATTTTTTGTTAAGAAAGAAGAATAAGGTTTTCCTGTCATTATAAAAACTTCGAGAGCTTTTATAATTCGCTTAGGATTTTTTACATCTGCAATTAGATAATAATCAGGATCTATTTTATGCAGTTCTATTCTAAGGCTATCAATACCTTCATTATCTAACCTTGTTAACAAATTTTGTCTAACCTCATCATCAATAGTAGGTAAATCGTCAATACCATTACACACAGCATCAATATACATTCCCGAACCACCAACCAATAAAACATTGTTGGTTGTTTTAAAAAGCTCATTAAGCAAATCAATCACCTCAAACTCAAATTGACTGGCATTATAATAATCGTAAATAGATTTATTGGCAATAAAATAATGCTTGACTTTTTTTAATTGTTCATCGGAAGGAACGGCAGTACCAATTTTTAACTCTTCATATATTTGTCGCGAATCAGATGAAATTATGCACGTATTTAACTCCTTGGCAATATCAATACTTAAATCAGTTTTACCAATTCCTGTTGGGCCTAAAATTACAATTAAATTCTTGTTCATTGATTTTATAATGGTAGTATTATATATTTGTAATTAATAAATTAGTAAGAATTATCGATGCAAATCTTTTAATCCTCTATTATCTTTTTCTTTCTGTTTTTTGCTTTTGTTTTTTATTCTTCTGTTAAAAATATTACCAAAACGATAACTAACAAAAAGTGAGGCAAAATAAAAACTATTATCATCTGTTGCCATTATCTTTATCTTGGTTGGAAAAATTTCGAAAGTAGCCCCTACTTCTATTGCATTAATTTTTTCGTCTTTTTTACTAAACTCAAAACTACCTCCAATTTTAGAATAAACACCGGGCATTACTGAAATTTCATTAAAACCCTTAAAAAAAGAAGCTCGCTCATAAATATCAAAAACACTATGAATAGATTTATTAAACTTCTCAGTTTTTATTTCATATTGATTACTTGCTGATAAATATAAAATCTCGTAATAAATTGGTTTAATTATCCCAACGCTTGCTCCTAAAGTGTAAAAATATCTTATTTCGACACCTCCTTTGTCAAGTTTACCAAATAATTTCTTTTGTTTTCCCAAGCCAAATCTTAGGCTATAGAAATTATTTTTCTTACCAAAAACAAAACGTTTTAAATTTGGGAAATAAGGATTTGTTGTTTTTATCTCTTTTGGGTGTCGTATGCCAACAATATCGAAACTGTAAAGTTTCTTATTAAAAGCATCAATCATTTTACCATAGCGGTAATTAACTCCCCAACCGTTTGAATTAAGAAGAAAACTGTAAGTTTTTTCATTTCTTAAAAATATTTTCTTTTCGTCGTCAACGTCTCCTTGTGAAAAAGCTATTTTACTAATAGCTATTAAAATTGCTAATATTAGTAAATGCCTTTTCATAAATATTAATTTAAGAAAATCAAGAAAAATAGTGGAAATTTATTTTTGAAAAGTTCTATAAAAACTATAAAATATGATTTTAAATCAAACAATCTCAAATAAGAAATAATATAAAATTATTCCTAAATGAAATTTAAAAAAAAATAAAAACCTTATGCTACTTTTTCTAGCTGAGCATTATTTGCTTGGCTATATGCCGGACACTTTTTTGAACTGCAAGAACTCAAAACAGTAACCATAATCACTAAAACTGCGAATAATAAAGCTTTTTTCTTCATCGTAAAAATTATTTAATTTATTTAATAATGTAAATATATAAAATATTAAGGGGCTAAAATAATTATAATTTCTATATTTTAAAAATTTAACCCTTCTAAAACAAGCTCCTCAAAAATCTTATTATCTCTTTTCGACTTGTTATATAAACGAATAAGCCTTTTATCATTATTTCGTAATTCTAATATTTTTTTTCTTTGTAAAGGATTTTTTGCTTTTTTTGCTATCACATCAACTTTCTTTTTTAAAATAGCTTTTAAAACAATCTTATACTTTTGTGGTACTGTATTTTTTCCAGAACATCTATATATTGTATTATAAGCCTTCTCATTTTCTCTTTTATTGAAATAAACAATAGAAAGATTTACTAAGGCATCTTTAAAATCAGGTGATATTTCCAGAGCTCTTTTGTAATAATTTTCTGCCATATTATGATCCCCCAGCAAATCACAACACGATGCAAGATTATTTAAGACCTGAATATGATAAGGATGAATTTTTAATGCTTTTTCATACTCAACTTTAGCCTCGGCGTATTTTCGCATTTGCGATAAAGCAACTCCTTTATACCATACTATAGGTGTTGAATATGGGTCTAATGAATAATAATTTCCTTGAATTTTATCAACATCCCGAATTTCGCGAACCCATCGACGAGCATATTGATCTTTTATAACTTTTTTTGTCTGTCGCTCACCGTAAATTTTTTGTTTAGTAATAAATAAAGAATAAGTCCCTATAGCTAAACAAAAAATAATTATTATAAACCTGTATTTATCATTAATTGTAATTATTTTTTCTTCTTTATAAAACAATGACACAATGATTGCAAAAAAACTAAAAACAATAATATTGTGAGGAACTCTCTCTTTAGGAAAAGTAAAAAATGATATTGTGAAGTATCCTACTATGGTTATTGCAAGTAAAAAAGCTAATAATTTCTCATTTTTGTTTTTAGCATTAAAAAACTTTTTTATTGATAGTACTAAAACAAAAATAAATGCAGAAAAATAAAAAATAAAACCAATAATTCCCGTTTCACAAAGAACCCAAAGATAATCGTTATGAGCTCTTTGAAAATGTTTTACGCCTTGTTCTATATCTGTTTTAAAACCATTCAATCCATATTTTGGAATATTAATTCGCCAGTTACCCTGACCAACTCCAAAAAATGGTTTTTCTTCAAACATTTTAAATGACTTATACCATGCAAGAATTCTCGTTTGTGCTACATTTGGATTGTCATTATTTAATATTAATTCTTTATCAAAATTATCTTTATTTATTATTTGTTCAACCTTTTCTTTAGCTACTCCCAAAATTTTATTATCTGTGAAATGTAAATATCCAAATAAAAGAATTACAACTATTACAAAACTGAATAAAATAATAATTAAATATTTCTGTTTTGATGCATAAATTGTTTTCCTGTTCTTTATTATATAGATAATAAATAAAACTAAAGCACTAAATAATGAAACTCCTAAAGCAACCCAAACAGTTTTTGAAACAAGCATACCAATAAATCCCAAACTTAAAATTATGAGAATTATTGATAAATATCTCCAAAACTTATTAAAATAAACTATTCCATAAATTAAAAAGGGAAAGCATAAAAACAGTGCGTCAGAGAATAAATTTTTGTTTCCCATTGTCGATTTTACAGGGGTTATAGCTAGCACAAAATAATAACCTAAATTCTTTTTATGACTGCGGAAATCAGAAAAATCTACCTTAAAAAACTGAAAAAGAGCAATTGCTATTATAACAAAAGAAAAAACAATAAATGATTTTATTAATAAATCAAGTTTGAATTTATCATCTTGGATTGAGATGATAACAAAAAATAAGAATGAAACAAAAAGTGCAGATTTAAAAATTTCAAAAACGCTTTCATATCCATTAATTGCACCAAAAGCCGATATTATTGAAGTAAGCAAATATGCAAACAGTAAGAAAATTAACGATGCTGCCTTTCTTCCTAAATGAATTTTTTTCTTATTTGTTAACCAAACAATCGATAATAAAATTATTAAAACAGCCAACATAAAAACTCTAGGCATCAAAACCCTATCAATAGCAGGCTTATAATATGTTACAGGCAATACTATTGAAATAAATATAGAAATTAATAATACACTTTTATTTTTTAATATTTCTTTCATTCTAATAAATATATTATAAAATATTCCGTTAATTAATTAGATTTAACAAATGTAAAAACTTAATTTAATAAAACTTAATTTTTATTAATCTTAAATTTGATTGTTCAAAATTTTTACTCATTTTTGTTCAATTTAATACATTATATATAAAAATATCTAACAATACAATAATTCAAATTATCATGATGCACACAATAAAAAATCACCGTTCAATAAGAAAATATAAAAATAAAAATATTGATAATAAAACCTTAAACGAAATACTTAATTCCGGAATTAGAGCATCTAACACAGGCAACATGCAAGTTTACAGCATTATTGTTACAAAAGATGAAAATTTAAAAAAACAACTTTGGGATGTCCATTTTAAACAAAATATGGTTTTGCAAGCACCTGTTATTTTAACATTTTGTGCCGATATTAACCGCTTTAGCAAATGGTGTAACTTTAGAGATGCCGAACCCGGATATGATAATTTTCTTTGGCTTTATAATGCTACTATTGATGCAATTCTTGCATCTCAAAACATTGTGTTAGCTGCCGAAGATAAAGGTCTCGGAATTTGCTATCTCGGCACTACAACATATATGGCAGATAAAATTGTCGATATTCTTAAATTGCCAAAAGGCGTTGTTCCTGTAACCACAATTACTTTGGGTTATGCCGATGAAAATCCCGAATTAACAGACCGTTTACCTCTAAGCGGCATTATTCACAACGAAACTTATAACGATTACTCTGAGAGCGATATAAATAAAATTTATAAAGAAAAAGAAAATTCAAAAGAAACTATAGACCTTATTGAAGAGAACAAAACTCAAAACCTTGCTCAAATTTTCACTCAAAAACGCTACACAAAAAAAGATAATGTGTTTTTCTCTAATCAATTTTTAGAACTATTAAAAAAACAAGGCTTTATGAATAATAAATAAAGTTTAGAGTTTGAAGTTTAACTTTATATAT
>JAGLDO010000032.1 GCA_023145555.1 Bacteroidales bacterium | reverse complement strand
ACTGCTTTTTTATTGCCACAAACATGTCAGGTCTTTTTAGATTAGTCTCAATATTTTATGTATAGTAAACGTTACATAATTGCATTACAAAAAACAGTTTTGTAATCAATTGCATTTTTTAATACTTTTAATACTTTATTTTTTACAAAAAAAGGTTGAACTACAAAATATACATATTTTTTTTAATACAATTCTTTTGTGTTAATGTTTTAAAGTCGCAGGATACATTATATCGACTTAACATTATTCAAGCCGATACTTTTAATACGTCATTCGTAAAAAAAATAAATTATAAAACGAAGCTCAACGACACTATTTCTGCAAATAAAGAGCTGAAAAAAATTTTGCAATACTCTTTTTCAAAAGGATTTTTATCAGCTAGTTTTGACAGTATCTCGAAAAAAGGTGATGAGATTGATGCTTATTTATTTCTTGGCAAACAATATTTTTGGAATGAATTATTATTTAAAAATATTGATAATATTGCATTAAAAAAATCCGGTTTAAGAAACTCAAATTATATCAATAAACCAATAAATTACAATCAACTTACCAAAATAAAAAAAGACCTAATCCAATATTATGAAAACTCCGGTTATCCTTTTGTTTCAGTCCAACTAAAAAAAGTTTTAATCAATAAACAATTCATAAGTGCAGATTTAGATTTAACTAAGAATAATTTAATTTCAATAGACAGTATTCACCTAAAAGGTAATGCCAAAATATCTGCAAATTATATTTATAAATATATTGATATTAAACCCAAAGATTTATATAACGAAAAAAAAATTAAAGAAATAAAATTTCGACTTAACGAACTAAAATTCATAAATATATCGAGACCTTATGAAGTAACTTTTACAAAAAACAAATCTGATATTAATTTATATCTTAACAAAAAAAATGCCAACCAATTTAACGGTATAATTGGGCTTTTCCCTGATAATACTAACAATAACAAACTATCATTAACAGGTCAGGTAAAATTACTTTTACTAAATTCTTTGGGTAAAGGAGAATCTTTTTTTATAAATTGGAATAAATTAAAAAAAACATCGCAAGAATTAACAACCAACATCATTTATCCATATATTTTTTCTTCCCCAATCGGGATTGATTTTAATTTCAACTTATTTAAACAAGACACTTCATATCTTACAGTTAACACCAATTTTGGTTTGCAGTTTTTATTAAACCGAAACAATTACATTAAAACATTTCTTGAAACAAAAAATTCGAAACTTCTATCAACAACAAATGCTATTAGCAACAACACCTTAAATAATGCAGACTTTAACACAATAATATACGGATTATCATACAAATTCGAAAATTTAAATTATAGATTAAACCCTCGTAACGGGTACGATATTTTTATAAATATTGGTATTGGAGAAAAAAAAATTAAAAAGAATGCAAAATTAACAAATGACATTTACAATAATTACGACTTAAAAACAACAAAGTTAGAAGCATATTCAGACATTTCTTATTATCTGCCTGTTTATAAAAATATTATTATAAAACTCCAAAATCAATCAGGTATAATTAGTAATTTAAACAACTCCGACAAGCAATTAATTAATAACGAATTATTTAAAATAGGAGGTTTAAAAACAATTCGTGGTTTTGATGAAAAATCAATACTGGCAAGTTCATACTCTGTAATTAAAATTGAATGTCGATACTTAATCAATCAAAATTCAAATTTTATTCTATTTTATGATTGGGCTTATTATGAAAAACAAAATGAACAAAACTTAATATCTGACACCCCTTTCGATTTCGGATTTGGGATAAATTTTCAAACAAAAGCAGGAATATTTACAACAAGTTATGCTGTTGGCAAGCAATTCAATCAACCAATAAAAATAGATAATGCAAAAATAAATTTTGGTTACATTAACAAATTTTAAACACTTTCCTGCAATTTTAATTTATAAATTTTATTATTTCATTTTTTTTTTTACCTTTAAAAATAATTTTTGACTTAATATAAAAGGTATAAAATGAAAAAAATATCATTACTAATCTCGTTGTTTATTCTTATAAATCTATCAGGAAAAGCTCAAGTTCCAAAATTACAATCAATATTTATTTATAATTTTACTAAATATATTGAATGGCCGGCATCTTATAATTCGGGGGATTTTACAATTGGCATTTTTGGGCAAACACCATTAGCAAAAGAATTAAACATTTTAGCTAAATCAAAAAAAGTAGGAAGCCAAAAAATTAGCATAAAAAAATTCAAAAATGTATCTGAAATAGATAAATGTAATATATTATTTGTTCCAAAAAACAAAAGTAGTGAGTTAATTAATATACTTAAAAAACTAAAAGATAAAAGCACTCTAATTATTACTGAGAAAAAAGGAATGGCAAGACAAGGTGCAGGAATAAATTTTATTATTGTTAATAACATACAAAAATTTGAATTAAATAAAACTAATATTACAAAATATAATTTAAAAATTAGTCCAAACTTAATAAAACTTGCTATAATTGTTAAATAGTTTTTAATAATTAAATCGAAATGAAAAAATATAGTTTTATATTGTTTTTTATTATTTTCACTTCTTCTATAATTATAGCACAGAATGAAGACACTCTTTCATACGAGCTGTCAATTTCTGATTTAGTGGAAATTAATTTAATTACAGATACTTCTAGATTCTCATTCGAACCAACTTACGATATTTCTATTGAAGACTTAATGAAACTAAACATTATAAAAGAAATAAAGATTGATACAACATTTTCTTTTACAGACAATATACCTCTGGATGATTTATTAAAAATGAAAGTTCATATATACAAAAACAAAACAACGTTTTATCCCAGCTATGAAATGTCTTTAAAAGGTGCTTTAGAAATCACAACTAAAGAAAAATTTGAAATTAAAACTAAAATTAAACCATCATATGATTTATCTATAAATGGCATTATGAATATTAAAGTTCTTGAAAACAAATAAAAAGAAGATTATGAAAAAATTTAATATCATATTTATTATTTTACTTTTCTCATCATTAACATCAAGTAAAATTTATTCACAAGAAATAAAATTTAAAGCAATTTTTATTTATAACTTTACCAAACATTTTGAATGGCCGCCAAATGCGAGAACTGGAGATTTCGTTATTGGAGTTGTAGGGAAATCACAGTTATATGACAAATTAACTCAAATGGCAACCGGAAGAAAAGTAGGAAATCAGCCTATTGTTGTTAAAAAATTTCGTTCAACAAAAGATCTCACACAATGCCATATCTTATTTATATCAGAATTCAACTCCGGGACAAATAGCATGAATACAACTAAATCAAAAATTGGCAAATTCCCAACTTTAATTGTTACAGAAAAAGAAGGAATGGCTTATAAAAATGCAGCTATTAACTTTATAATTAAAGATCAAAAGATGCAGTTTGAAATGAACAAATCAAATATATCAAAATGTGGCTTAAAAGTTAGTAAATATTTACAAAATTTAGCTATTATTGTAGAATAAAAATTTCAAAAATTAAAAATTAAACTTATGAAAATTAGGTTTACAATTGTAAAAAAACTAACTGTAGGATTTGGAATATTGACTTTTGCAGTTTTGTTGAACAGCTTGTTAATATACGCAACCTTAAATAACAACAAAAGACTTAATGAAGAAATAATAAACATATACACACCTTCGGTTTCATATTTAAACGACCTGTCATTTTTAATTAACAACTCAAAAATGTTGATTAAAAATTGGGTTTTTGTCGAAAGGAAAAACAATACACCCGACAAACTCAACCTAATAGATATTCATAATGAAAAATTTCCTGAGTTAACAAAAAAACTTTCTAAAATTAGTAAAACATGGACTAAAGAAGAACAAGCAATTTTTCAAAATATTTCTACAACAATTAAAGACACATTGTTTGTTAAACACCAAGAAATAATGCAAAGTCTCAATTCATTTGACAGCTACGACGACCCAATGATTATTTTTGAAATTAACCCAAAGGTTGAAGAAGGAGGCGAAGTTATTACTCTTACAGATAATATTTTAAAAAAATTAGGCTCGCTATCCGAGAAATTAAACAAAAAAGCTAATGATAGTAATTTCTCTATGATTAAATCTTTTGTGGGTTTTCAACGTTTTGTTATTTATTCGTCATTTTTTTTAATTATTGCAACTCTAGTAATAGCATACTTTACAACATCAAGTATTACTAATCCAA
The DNA here is from genome assembly GCA_023145555.1 of Bacteroidales bacterium. Lineage (GTDB taxonomy): Bacteria > Bacteroidota > Bacteroidia > Bacteroidales > B39-G9 > B39-G9. The sequence continues at coordinate 2,580 of JAGLDO010000032.1, read as the reverse complement.
TAAATGAATTAAAAAAATTTTTACTTACTATGACTAAAGGTATATTGCCAAAAGTTAAGTTAAAAGTTAAAAACGATGAAATTGGAGATATGTCTTCAGCCTTAAACACATTTGTTGGAACATTAATAGAAACCTCAGAATTTGCTCTGGAGATTGGTAAAGGAAACTACAAAACAAACTTCAAACCCATTAGTGAAGAAGATATTTTAGGAAACTCACTAATAAACATGAGAAACAATCTTGAAAAAGCTGAAGTAGAAGAAAAAAACCGCAAACAAGAAGACGAACTAAGAAATTGGGCTGCTCAAGGTATTGCTAAATTAGGAGATATTTTGCGTCAAAATAATGACAACCTTGAAAAATTGTCATTTAATATTATGAGTTTTATTATTGATTATCTTAATGCTAATCAAGGATCTTTATTTATTCTTAACAACAATTACGAAGAAGAAAAATACTTTGAACTCAAATCTGCCATTGCCTATGGCAGAAGCAAATTAATTAACAAAAAAATACCATATAAAGAAGGATTAATAGGCAGATGTGCCTATGAAAAACTTCCTATTTACTTAAAAGAAATACCCGAAGACTATATACAAATCACTTCCGGTTTAGGAACTTCAAATCCAAAAAATTTACTTTTAGTACCTTTAAAACTTAATGAAGATATTTTTGGAATAATTGAAATTGCTTCTTTCAATGAAATTAAAAAATATCAAATAAATTTTCTTGAAAAAGCAGGAGAAAATATTGCGTCAACCATTTCAAGTGTTAAAATAAACGAGCAAACTGCTCAACTATTGTCTGATGCACAACAAAAAGGAGAAGAATTAGCAGCTCAAGAAGAGGAAATGAGGCAAAATATGGAAGAGTTACAAGCTACTCAAGAAGAAGCTTCGAGACGTGAAATTGAAATGAGAGATGTTATTGAAGCAATTAATAATACAGTTGGAAATATTGATCTAGATATGAATGGAGTTGCTATCAATGTAAATGACAGATACTCGAATATGATTAATGTTTCTTCCGAAAATATTATAAATAGTAAACATATAGACCTTGTCTCACAAGACTATAACGAAGAGGATGACGATTATCAATCTCTATGGATTAATTTACACAAAGGTATTCCTTCCGAAAGAGTATTTAAATACAATACGCCTAATGGTGATGTTTGGCTAAACGAAACATTTACTCCTTTTAAAAATGCTGATGGGAACTACGACAAAATTGTTGACTTAGTTATTGATATTACTGAAAAGGTATTGCTCGAAAAAAAATGAAATAAATTGTTGTAATATCTGCCCTATCAAATTCGTTTCGTGTTTTTTTTATTCTTTCTTTTTTAATCTATAATAATTAAATTGTAAAATAAAACATCTTCTATACAAACAAAATTATTAACTTTCATTAATTCGAAAAACAACTCAATTAAATTCGATTTGTTCAGCTTTCAATTGTAACTATTTAACAAAAAAAAATGAATATTAAACAAAGAATAGAAGCCTTTACTAAACTTGGCGATTTTTTGTCACAGTTTAACAATAATAACTTAGCTAACAAAAATTTCTCTCAGCTTAATAAAAAATATTATACAGACTTTAAAGAAATTTTATCAAATATTGAAATCAAAAATCAATGGTTTACATCCAACCATATTAATTATTCAATATCAGCTATTGCTGATTTACTTACAAAAAATAATCTAACAAAATGGATAAATAATTATCAAAATATTAATAACACCAACACAAATAAAACCATTGGTGTTATTATGGCCGGTAACATTCCATTAGTTGGATTTCACGACATGCTTTGTGTTCTAATTTCCGGACATAAATTTTTGGGTAAAATGTCATCAAAAGACGATCAAATATTAAAAAAAATTGCAGAAATATTAATTACAATTAATAATGAATTTACCGAACTAATAACATTTACTGATAAATTATCAGATTTTGATGCAAGCATAGCAACCGGAAGTAACAATACCTCACGGTATTTCGAAACTTATTTTAAAAACTGCCCACACATTATTAGAAAAAACAGAAATTCTATTGCCATTCTTAAAGGAAATGAAACACAAGATGAGTTATCTAAATTAGCCGATGATATTTTTCTGTATTTTGGTTTAGGCTGCAGAAATGTTTCAAAACTACTCGTTCCAAACGGATATAATTTCGACAATTTTATTAATTCAATTAATCATTATAAAGATATAGTCAATCATAAAAAATATTCAAATAACTATAAATATTACAGATCAATTTTAAAAATAAACAAAAAACCACATTTTGATAATGGTTTTTTGCTTATAAAAGAAGATTTCTCAATTTCATCCCCCATATCAATACTTAACTACGAAAAATACAATAATTTGTATGATTTAAAAAAATACCTAAAACAAAACAATGAAAACATTCAATGCATTGTAACAAACTGCAAAGAATTTAAAAATTCAATAAATTTTGGACAAGCTCAAAAACCTGAATTATGGGATTATTCGGATAATATTGACACAATAAAATTTCTAAATAAAATTAGCTAAATAATAAAAATAAGGTCATATATCATTATTAT
>JAGLDO010000031.1 GCA_023145555.1 Bacteroidales bacterium | reverse complement strand
CCTCGGGTATAGCTCCGCAGTTTACGGCTATGTATTGACCATGTTTTCGGGAACTTAAATGATGAATTATTTTAGGAAAGGTTTCTTTTCCTGTTCCACTTTCTCCCGATATAAGAACAGACATATCCGTAGGTGCAACTTGAGTTGCTATTTCAAGGGCTCTGTTTAATTTATTTGAGTTGCCAATTATTCCAAACCTTTGTTTTATTTGTTGAACATCCATATGAACAGATTTATTTAAATTGAAATATTACTCAGAGTAAATTGTCTGACAAAATTACATATTTTTCGGAAATTTTGGCAACTTTTGTTCTTTTTTTAATAGAACACATATCTCTGTAGTGTGCTAAAATTCTTTGCTGTAAATTTTAAAAACTTCGTTTGTAAACAAAAGCAAAATAATTATTATATTGCACGCTTTAAACAAATTCTTCAGACACTTTAGAAATGAGCATAGAAACCATCAATATTGATCAAATAATAAAAAACAGCAATTCAAAATTCTTAAAAAGCTTACCTGCTTTTGCTATTAAAATTATTGCCAAAATAATTAAGCAAGATGAAATAAATCACATTATTATAAAATATTCGGAATTTTCTGGGGTAGATTTTTTACCAAAAGTTATTGAAGAACTTAATCTGACATTAAATATTGAAGGAAAAGAAAATTTACCCGATAACAAAAAATGTTTTTTTGTTGCTAATCATCCTTTTGGCCTGCTTGATGGTTTAATAATAACCTCTATTGTAGGAGAAAAATATGGCAATTTAAAAGCTATTGGAAACGATGTTTGGTTGTTTGTGCCTAACTTAAAACCAATAATTGCCAATGTAAATGTGTTTGGCAATAACTCAAGAAAAGAAATACTCGAATTAGAAAAAATATATGCTTCAGACATCCCAATTACACACTTCCCGTTTGGCTTGGTCTCTCGCATTCATAAATTTAAAGTTCAGGATAAATTCTGGACAAAAAGTTTTATAAAAAAAGCAATTTTAAACCAAAGAAATATTGTTCCAATACGGTTTTATGGTAAAAATTCAAACCTGTTTTATACAATATATTTGTTCCGGCAAATATTCAGAATAAAAATGAATATTGAACTGTTGCTTTTACCTCGAGAATTATTTAAAAAAAAGGACAAAACAATTAATGTTAAAATCTGCAAAACAATTCAACATCAGGAATTAAACAACTCTTTATCACATTGGGATTGGGCACAAAAAGTGCGCGCAATTGTTTATAATTAACATCGCTATTAACCTCAGTTCTACTTAAATAAAATTTCAAATTTCTATAAAAATCTCTTTTCACTTTTTTGAAAATCTTTTAGCAACAAAAAAGGCGTAGCAAAAAGCTACGCCTATAACTTTTTTAAAAAATGACTATTCTCTTATTGCGTTTATTCCCGGGAGAATTTTCCCTTCCATATATTCTAACATTGCTCCTCCTCCGGTTGATACATAGCTGATTTTTTCGGCAAGATTAAACTTATTAATTGCTGCAACAGAATCGCCACCTCCAACTAATGAAAACGCTCCTTTCTCTGTTGATTTGGCTATTGCTTTTGCAACCTGTGTTGTTCCTTTTGCAAAATTTTCCATCTCGAAAACGCCCATAGGTCCATTCCACAATATTATTTTTGATTTTTCAATAACATCATTGAATAGTTTTATTGACTCTTCTGCAATATCAAGACCCAACCAATCGTCTCCCACCTCATCAATTTTTGTTACTTCGGTGTTTGCTTCATTATCAAATTTATCAGCGTTTAAACTATCGACAGGAAAAATTAAATTAACATTTTTCTCTTTTGCTTTTTTTATTACCTCAAGTGCAATGTCTAATTTATCCTCTTCAACCAACGATTTTCCAATTTTACCACCTTGTGCTTTTATAAAAGTGTAAGTCATGCCTCCGCCTATAATCAAGTTGTCAACCTTATCAAGCAAATTAATAATAATATTAATCTTTGAAGAAACTTTTGCTCCACCAATTATTGCTGTGAATGGATGTCCGGTCTCATGCAACACTTTATCCATGCTTTTTAGTTCATTATTGATTAAGAACCCAAACATTTTTTCTTTGGGGAAAAATTTAGCAACAACAGTTGTTGATGCGTGTGCTCGGTGAGCAGTACCAAATGCATCGTTAACATAAACATCAATGTTTTCCGCTAATTTTTTTGCAAACTCCTCATCTCCTTTTTTTTCCTCAGAATAAAAACGCAAATTTTCTAATAACAAAACCTCTCCGTTTTTCAATTCTTTTTTCATTGTCTGAGCGTGTTCATTAATGCAATCATCTGCAAACTTAACCTCTCTGCCAAGTAATTGTGAAAGATGAGCCACAAGGCTTTTTAATGAAAATTCAGGGCTTACTCCTTTTGGTCGCCCCAAGTGAGACATTAAAACAACAGAACCGTTGTCTTTTAATATCTTATTAATTGTAGGAAGAGCTGCTTTTATTCTTGTGTCATCGGTAATTTTTTGTTTGTCGTTTAAAGGCACATTAAAATCAACTCTGATTAATGCTTTTTTACCTTCAAAATTGTAGTTTTCAATTGTTTTCATATTATTCTTTTTTTATATGTTGATAATTCCCTCTTATAAAAATACCACGTAAATTTTGATGCAAAATTATTAAATAAATCTTCAAAGAAAAATTATTACATTTGAAATTAAAATATTACCATTAGACCTTAAGGTTTTAAAAACCTTAAGGTCTGGCAATAAAATTAAAATCAATCTCCCTAACCCTTATTTTTCTCAATCCATTCTCTTGCATTAACAAAAGCCTCGATCCATGGAGTTATTTCATGCGTTTTTCTTGATTCTGGATAATTAGCCCATTGCCATGGAAAAATTGAACGTTCGAGATGAGGCATCATAGCAAGATGGCGGCCGTCTTCTGAGCAAATTGCTGCTGCAGAGAATGCAGAACCATTTGGATTTGCCGGATAATCTGAATATGAATATTTTATTGGAATATTATATTTGCTCTCATCGTATGGAAATTTAAATTTGCCTTCACCATGTGCTACCCAGGCTCCTAGTCGTGATGCTTCAAGTGAATTAAGCATTATTGAGTTGTTTTTTTGAATATCAACATTAATAAAACCCGACTCAAACTTATGAGAATCGTTAAACAACATTGTTGGTTTTTCTTCATGTTTTGGTGTTATTAAACCCAGCTCAACCATTAGCTGACAACCATTGCACACTCCAAGACTAATAGTGTTGCTGCGTTTATAAAAATTATCGAGAGATTTTTTTGCCTTCTCATTAAATAGAAATGCTCCTGCCCATCCTTTTGCAGAACCAAGCACATCGGAATTTGAAAAACCACCCACAAAAACAATCATGTTAACATCTTCGAGGGTTTCTCGACCTGAAATCAAATCTGTCATGTGAATGTCTTTTACATCCATTCCTGCCAAATACATTGAGTAAGCCATTTCTCTGTCGCCGTTAACTCCTTTTTCACGAATTATTGCTGCTTTAATTCCTGTTTTCTGTTTGCGGTTTAATTCAATATTATATTGTGATGCCTTTCCTGTAAAACCATTTTTAAACTTAAATTTCAGTTCCTGATTTTTATAATTTTCGTAACGTTTTTTTGCCAGCTCTTCACCACTTTGTTCTTTATCGAGCAAATAAGAAGTCTTATACCAAACATCACGCAAGTGGTTAATGTCAAATTTATAATTGCTGTTATTATTATTGATGTTTATAACTCGATTATTTGTCGGCTGACCAATAATATAAAAATCAATGTTTTGTTTTGTTAAGAAATCGGAAACATAATTTTTGTCTTTTGCCTGAAAAACAAGACCCGGATTTTCACTGAATAATAATTTAATAATATCTGTTTCATTCAATTGCGACAAGTCAATATCAAGACCTGTGTTGTTGTTTGCAAAACACATTTCCAGTAAAGTTGTAATCATTCCTCCGG
>JAGLDO010000030.1 GCA_023145555.1 Bacteroidales bacterium | reverse complement strand
CCCGGGAATAAACGCAATAAGAGAAAAATAAATCTGTTTTTATTTCATAAAATTGATAGGCGTAGCATCAGGCTACGCCTTTTTGTTTTGTAGAGAAATTTTACAAAAAAAACAAAAACACGTCAAAAATTGCCAAAATTTCCGAAAAATATGTAATTTTGTCAGACAATTTACTCTGAGTAATATTTCAATTTAAATAAATCTGTTCATATGGATGTTCAACAAATAAAACAAAGGTTTGGAATAATTGGCAACTCAAATAAATTAAACAGAGCCCTTGAAATAGCAATTCAAGTAGCACCTACCGATATGTCTGTTCTTATATCGGGAGAAAGTGGAACAGGAAAAGAAACCTTTCCTAAAATTATTCACCATTTAAGTTCCCGAAAACACGGTCAATACATAGCTGTAAACTGCGGAGCTATACCCGAGGGAACAATTGATTCTGAATTGTTTGGTCACGAAAAGGGAGCCTTTACAGGTGCACACGAAAGCAGAAAGGGGTATTTTGAGTTTGCCGATAATGGAACAATTTTTTTAGATGAAATAGGAGAATTACCCATATCATCGCAAGTTCGTTTATTAAGAGTTTTAGAGTTGGGCGAATTTATTAAAGTTGGTTCGTCAAAGGTTATTAAGACAAATGTAAGAGTTGTTGCAGCAACAAATGTTGATATTGTTGATGCAGTAAAAAAAGGCAAATTCCGTGAAGATTTATATTATAGATTAAATACTGTTCCAATATTAGTTCCTCCATTGAGGAAAAGACCCGAAGATATTCATTTGCTTTTTCGAAAGTTTGCTTATGATTATGCGGAGAGATACCAAATGCCAACACTTCAATTAAGCGAAGAAGCCGTTCGGATATTAACAAATTATCCTTGGCCGGGAAATATTCGACAATTAAAAAATATTACCGAGCAGATATCGGTTATTGAGAAGAATAAACAAATAACAGCAGAAACAATACAAAAATATTTGCCAATATATCACGGTGAAAAGCTTCCGGCATTGTATAAATCTATAGATGAAAAAACATTTGCTTCTGAACGCGAAATTCTTTACAAACTTCTTTTTGACATGAAAAAAGACATGAACGACTTAAAGGGTCTTGTTCATGAAATAATTGAAAACGGAGTTGATAATATTGACGCAGAACATTCTGTAAATAAATTGTTAGACAAAAACACCATTGAAGCTCAAAGCAATATACCACAAACAATTGAAATTAAAAACAATAACATTGAAGACACAGAAGAGTTTGTTGAAGAATCGCTTTCTTTGGTTGATAAGGAAATTGAATTAATTAAAAAAGCTTTAGATAAACATAAAGGAAAGCGAAAAAATGCTGCCGATGAACTGGGCATTTCAGAACGCACATTATATAGAAAAATAAAAGAATATGATATTTAATGTTTGTTAAAATGAAATTAAAAATGCTAAAATACAATAAATTATTTACTCTGCTTATTTTGTTAATTGTTTTACAATCATGTTTTTCAATGAAATATTCGTTTACCGGAGCATCAATATCGCCTGACGTTAAATCCGTTTTTATTCAGGATTTCAAAAATGTAGCACCATTAATTAAACCAACATTAAGCATAGATATTACCGAGGCACTTAAAGACAGGTTTGTTTCGCAAACAAATCTTCAATTAGTTAATTATTCCGGAGATTTAAATTTTGAGGGAAAAATTACAGGATATAACGTAAAACCCATTGCCATAAAAGGAGGGGAAAATTCTGTTGCATCTTTAAACAGATTGACAATTACAATAAAAGTTAAATTCTCAAACACAAAAGACCTAAATCAAGATTTTGAAACAACGTTTTCAAGATATGTTGATTTTCCAAGTTCAGAAAATTTTAACACTGTTCAGGATGGTCTTGCAGAAGAAATTACAACGCAATTAATTGATGATATTTTTAATAAATCGGTTGCAAATTGGTAATAAAAAATAAAAATGAACAGGAATAAATTTATTTCTTTTTTAGAAAACCCAAATTTGCTTAATTCATCAAGTGTTGATGAGTTGAATGAGATAATTGAGGAGTTTCCGTTTTTTCAAACGGCACATTTGCTTCTGGTGAAAAACTTTTTGTCATTAAACAGTATTAAATATGATAAGCAACTTAAAATATCGGCAACTTACGCAAACGACAGAATCGTGCTTTTCCATCTTATTAATGATGATTTTATTAGTAAAGAAAAAGCAATAATAAATAATAAAAAAGAAAATTTCAAAGAAATACAGATATCGAAAGAGAAATCTGACGAAGTTTACGAAAATGAATTATTGTTTTTTGATTTTGTTGTTAATGAGGAGAAAGAAACAGAACAACTACAGGGTTTAGATATTGTTAGTTCTTATGCCGAGTTGCTAGAATCTGTTGATGAAAAATTAACAACCAATGAATTAGCAGAAAAAAGTGATGAAAATAGGACAAAAAACCCATCAAAATTAAAAAAACAAAATTTTCTTATTGAAAATTTTCTTCAAAACAATAAAAAAATTGTTCCGAAACAAATTCAAGAAGAAAATGAAGATATATCTAAACAGAGTGTTGAAGAAGATCACGATTTAATAACCGAAACATTAGTAAGAATTTATATTAAACAAGGTTATTATTTTAAGGCAATTATAGCTTATGAAAAATTAAGTTTGAAATATCCGGAAAAAAGTATTTACTTTGCAAATCAAATTAAAAAAATTAAACAAATAATTAATAATAAATAAAAAAATGTATACAGTAGTTTCAATTTTAATACTTATTGCAGCAATTCTTTTGGTGTTAATTGTTTTGGTTCAAAACTCAAAAGGAGGCGGATTAGCAGCTAATTTCTCATCATCAAATCAGATTATGGG
>JAGLDO010000003.1 GCA_023145555.1 Bacteroidales bacterium | reverse complement strand
ACGATGAAATCGTGCGGTAGTGGGGTTTTTCACAATTATTGCGTTAAGTCATTTTGTTTGCAAAAATAACAACAAAAATTTAAAATTTAGATAAATTCTTTTTAATAATAATTTTTTGATAGTCAGGGCTTGACTTAAATCGTTCATTATAACTTAATATGGAAGATTATGAAATGAACTTGTGAGTTCAACGGAGTTAATTTTTCCAACGTACCATCGAAGTACGGAAATTATTTGTATTTTTGACATAATTTGATAAGTCATAATAGAGACAATGAAGAAATTAGGAACAGAACTGAGAAAAATTATTGAACTTGTGGGTTTGTGACAAGGTGTTAGATGTAGTGGAAAATGAACCTTTTGCACGAAAAGGAATCCAAAAGGAGTTAAAAATATTAGAAGTATAAAATATGCGAGCAAAACCTTTTTTGAAATGGGCAGGTGGGAAAACCCAATTGATTGGACAAATCAAAGAACAACTTCCAAATAATATTAAAACAAAAGGATTTACATATATTGAACCATTTGTTGGTGGTGGAGCTGTTTTGTTTTGGATTTTAGAAGAATATCCAAACTTAAAAAATGCAATAATTAACGATATAAATCAAGATCTTACAAATTCATATTTGACCATAAAACATAATGTTCAAGATTTAATTCAAATTCTAAAAAGATGGGAAGTTGATTATCATAGCATTTCTAAAAATCAAGAAAAAAAGAAAGAATATTATTACGAAAAAAGGAATTTGTTCAATACAAGAAAGTCTAACCAAACAACTCAAAGTGCATTGTTTATTTTCTTAAATAGAACTTGTTTTAACGGACTATACAGGGTGAATCGTAAAAATGAATTTAATGTGCCAATTGGAAGTTATGAAACACCTCAGATTTGCAATGAAGAAAATCTATTAGCCGTATCCAAAGTATTACAAAAAGTTGAAATTTTAAATGGGGATTTTTCAGAAACATTAAAATATGCAACAGAAAATATAATTTTTTATTTCGATCCGCCATACAAACCTTTAAATGAAACATCAAGTTTTAATTCGTATGCAAAAGATGAGTTTGACGACGAAGAACAAATCAGACTTAAAGAGTTTTGTGAAATTTTAGACAGTCAAAAACATCAATGGATTTTGAGTAATTCCGATGTAAAAGGGAAAGATCCCAAGAATAACTTTTTCGATGATTTATATGCTTCGTTTAATATTCTTAGAGTAAATGCTCGTAGAAGTATAAATGCTAATCCAAGTAAACGGGGGGAGTTGACAGAATTATTGATTACAAATTAAGTTCTTTTAATGGCAACTTTTCTATAAAATATTTACAACCAACACTTTCAATATATTCAAATACATCTTTGTTTTTTGGATTATCAAACCAATCGCTTAAAACGTAATAATACTCAACTGTTATATTTAATGGTTTAAAAAGTTTAATATATTGTTTTTTTTTAAAATCACAAGTTTGTAATTTTTCATCAACAGATCCAGAACCTGCTTGGTATTTTTTTTCAATTATAAACATTGTTTTATCTACTAATAGGGCCCCATCTGGAAGTAATTTTTTGCTTAAAATATCCTTGTAATTTATTCCATGAGGTTGTAAATAATTTTTATATAACTTATGTTTTTCAAAATACAAAGCAACGACTTTATCATTTTTTATAACCTCATTACCATTGACTATAGAATAATCAGGATGTTGATTTATAGCTTCTAACAAATCCATTCGTCCCTCAAATCTAAGACCATTAAAATTTGTTGTTGCTCCTCCTCCAACTGTATTAGGTTTTCTTGTCATTATTTATATTTTTTTAATTGCATTATAAAACATTGATCGACCTGAGTAATTCCAATAAGTAACATCTTGTTCCTCAAACAACCATTTGATACATTCTAAAATTAATTCACTTGAATGACCTGTAGTAAAGGCAAAATTAATATCAGTAGGAACTTCGCATTTATAAACTAACTCTATTTGTTCCTTTAATGAAGAATACAAGTTATTATTCTCTATTTTTTTATTTTTTAAATCTGTTAATATATTATCGTGAGTTGGCCTTGTACTTGATCTTTTCGGATTCCTTTTATCATTTAAAAGACCTGAATTAAAATTTGTTCCTCCTACGTTTAATGTAAAGTCAAATCCATTATTAAAATTTGCAGGTCGACTTAAGTAAATTTTTCTTCCACCAGGCAAGATTTTTACAACATAATTGTATCTTGTTGTTTTATCACTTTTTCCATTTCCAGCATTTTCTTTTAAAAAAATATTGATAATTTCCTTACGAAATTCTGCTCTATCATTACTAAAATCTTGTTTTGTTAAATCTACTTCTGTCATAATTATTTTTTATCAATGAATAAATCTCCAATCTTTATATCAAATGTTTGTGCAATTTTTTCAATATTTTTAAGAGAGATGTTTCGTTCAGCTCTTTCAATCATTCCTATATATGTACGATGAAATCCGGATTTATATGCTAATTCTTCTTGGCTCCAACCTTTTGTTAGTCTTAGTTGTTTAACTTTATTGCCAAATTGTATTAAAATATCATATTTTTTCATTTTATAAATTTCGTTATTTGCATACAATAAATCTACATACAATTAGTAGCATTTGTTTATTTTTCGTATCTTTGTAATATGGAAAATTTAATCGAGCAAAAAAATTCACTAATTAGAAAGAATTCTGTATATTTCAATTCGGAAAGTGAAAAAATAGAGGGGTTAGTAAATGCTTTACGTTTAGTGTCTTCAGATGCTGATATAAAAACAAGAACATTATTAATTCCTGATAATTGTGAAAAATATGGATTTGTTGAAGGGGTACATAATTTAAGTCAATTCCTTCACTTTTTAGCAGATATGTTAGAAGAATGAGTGAACCATACTTCAAATCAAAAGATAAAAACTTTTATCTTCTTCAAGGAGATACAATGGATTTATTGCCAAAAATTAATCATAAATTTGATATGGTTTTTGCTGATCCTCCTTATTTTTTGTCTAACAATGGTTTATCAATCCAGAGTGGGAAAATAGTATCTGTCAACAAAGGCAAATGGGATAAGTCACACGGATTTGATTATATAAATAATTTTAATAGAAAATGGCTTAAACAGGTTCGAGAACTAATGAAAGAAGATGCTACTATCTGGATAAGTGGCACAATGCACAATATATTTAGTATTGGGCAAATACTCACAGAATTAGATTTTAAAATATTAAATATTATAACTTGGCAAAAGACAAATCCTCCACCTAATTTTTCTTGCCGTTATTTTACTTATTCAACAGAGCAAATAATTTGGGCAAGAAAGTCTAAAAAAGTTCCACATTTCTACAATTATAAATTAATGAAACAGTTGAATGGTGATAAACAAATGCAAGACGTTTGGAAATTACCAGCAATTGCAAAGTGGGAAAAATCATGCAAAAAACATCCAACACAAAAGCCATTATCGATATTAACAAGAATTATAATGGCGTCAACCAAACCTAATGCTTGGGTTTTAGATCCATTTGCAGGAAGTAGCACAACAGGAATTGCAAGTAATTTAGCAAATCGTCGATTTTTAGGAATTGATAAAGAAGCGGAATATTTAGAAATAAGTAAATGCCGAAAAATTGAAATTGAAAAAAAAGAAGTTGCAGAACTTTACAAAAACAAAATTAGTGGATTTAATAATCAAAAAGAGTTTGCAAGTTTTTTAGAAAAAGAACCTAAACCAAGTAAAAAAGTAGCATTAGGGTTTTGTAGAAAAAAAGATATTCCGAACTTAACAAAAACTAATAAATTCTATTTTCATGCAATAGAACAAGATAATTTTGTTCAAGATTTTCCAACTGAGATTTTGGATGCAAAAATTATATATTTATATCAAGGGGGGAGAGGAAAACCATTATTTTTTATCGGTTATTATGGGGGAATAAAAAGTATTAAACTAAAACACAAGTCGAAAATAAAAGGAAAAGAAAATTCAAGAACAGAATATTATTATGAAATAGAACTTGAAAAGAATTTCGAATTAAATAAATACCTTACAAGTAAATTAGACACAAAAATATTATTCTATAAGAATGATAAAACAAATAAGGAATTACTAAATAAGTATTTACCTGCAATAACGACAATAGATAAAGTTGAACTAAACATAAATAAATATAAAAGCACCAACGCATAAAGTTCTGCTCATTTGCGATTATTTACAGTGAATTATCTTATTTATGAAGTTTGTGAATGTTTCACTTTTCGTATTTGCCAACATTCAACCTAAAATTGCAAAAAAATTGAATAATAAAGTAATCATTTTGTCTATTGTGTCTAATTTTATGTTTAGTAACAATCTTTTGGGCATGATGATTAATTATTATTTTTTTTTCATTTATTGATTTCTCATAATAATTTCTTACTTTTGATTAAACACGTTGAAAATTAGGTTTGTAAAACATTCCTAATATAATTAACTTTACATCAAGAAATTATAATCAGAGTTTTTTTAAAGTTCTCAAGATTAAACAAATATGAAATTTTTATTCTTTTTGCTTTCTTTTATTTTCCTTATTAATATTAATAGTGTTGCTCAAAAATTTAAAATTTTTAATGGTGATACTATAAATCGTATAGATGACAACAACTTAAAACAAGGTATGTGGGTTATTTTTAACAACGATACCGGTAAAAAAAATGATGCGGGATTATATAAAAACAACAAGAAAAACGGCATTTGGAAAAAATATTATAAATCAGGAACAATAAAAAGTGAAATAACATATTTGAATAATATCCCGACAGGATATGCAAAATTTTATTATGCTAATGGAAATGTTTCCGAAGAAGGGATTTGGAAAATAAACAAATGGACAGGTAATTACAAATATTATTTTGAAAATGGGAAACTTTCGTATGACTGGAATTATAATGCAAGGGGCAAACGAACAGGTGAGCAAAAATATTATCATGAAAATGGCAATTTAATGATTGAAGGCGATTGGGATAACGGCAAAGAGTCCGGAGTATTGAAAGAATATTATGCTGATGGTTCGTTAAAATCGGAAAAAAGTTTTGCTGACGGCAAATTAGATGAAACTTTGGTTAAACATTATAAAAAACAAGAAACGAAATCAATTGTTACTAAAAAAGAAAAGTCGACAGAGTCCCTTAAATTGTTTACAGGCAACGGCTATTATAAACTGAAAAAGAAAAATAAAAAAGTTGACAGAGAAGGCGAATTTTTAAATGGCAGATTAGTTGATGGGAAAAGATATTTTTATAATAGTAAAGGAGAATTAATTAAGACTTCTATATATAAAAATGGGAAACTTATCCGAAATATTGATAATCTAAAAAAATAATTAGTAATTTTGTCTTCCGATTTTAATCTTCATTAATATTATGCAAAACAAGTTGTTTATTTACAATACGCTATCGCGTAAAAAGGAATTATTTGAACCAATTAACGCACCATTTGTTGGTATGTACGTTTGTGGCCCAACAGTATATAGTGATGCCCATTTAGGTCATGCACGACCGGCGATAACTTTTGATTTGCTTTTCAGATATTTAAAGCACTTAGGTTATAAGGTTCGTTATGTTCGTAACATTACCGATGTTGGTCATCTCGTTAATGATGCCGACTACGGAGAAGATAAAATTCAAAAAAAGGCTCGTTTAGAAAAATTAGAACCAATGGAGGTTGTTCAGCGTTACGCTAACAGTTTTCATAATAACATGAATCAATTAAATACTTTGCCACCAAGCATTGAGCCAAGAGCTTCAGGTCATATTATTGAACAAGAGCAAATGGTTGAGCAAATTCTTGAAAATGGGTTTGCATACGAGATTAATGGTTCGGTTTATTTTGACATTGAAAAATATAATAAGAAATATAATTATGGCAAGTTGTCGGGGCGTGTTTTAGAAGATTTGCTTAATAATACCCGTACACTAGACGGACAAGAAGAGAAAAAAAATCCGTTTGATTTTGCTTTGTGGAAAAAAGCTGATCCTGAGCATATCATGCACTGGCCATCAAAATGGAGTGAAGGTTATCCGGGATGGCATCTTGAATGTTCGGTTATGAGCACAAAATATTTAGGCAATCATTTTGATATTCATGGTGGAGGTAATGACTTAAAG
>JAGLDO010000029.1 GCA_023145555.1 Bacteroidales bacterium | reverse complement strand
TGTGCGAAAGAAAGATTTAATATTTATACTTTGTGTATTGTTATTTGTCATTTTTATTATTTGTTGTCATTAAGCTTCGTTGTTGATTTAGTGTCATTTATTTTATCAATTTCCATTGATAATTGATAAATTTTTAATTCTTCTAATTTTATATTTATTTTTTAAAAAATTTAACAAAGAAGGGGAGTTTGTTTTTTTTTACAGATTGATAAAAACAAGGTTTTGCACCAAAGCCTTTAAAAAATCTTGCAATGCTTTCAATATTTGAACCTTCAAAATCAAGAGTGAGATTTTTTTGCGAATTTTTTTTAATAAAAGTATCGATTAATAAAAACATAGCTCTTTTTTGTTTTCCCTCTTCACTAGATGCAGAAACAAGATAAATAACCTTGTTGTGCGATTTTATGAAAAAAGCTGTCGCACAAAGCTGATTGTCAGAGTTATAAACTCCATATAATTCGCCTACAGTGTAAAATATTGATATTGATATAATGTTTTTTAAAACGCTATAATCTTTTTCTTTTAGTGCGAAAATTGAATTTTTTTGTTTAAAAGCAATAAATTCTTTTACAGGAATTTTTTTTAAAATTTTTAAGTTGTTATTTTTTGCTTTATTAATGTTTCTTTTGGTGTTTGTCGAATAGTTTTTAGTTAGTTTTTCATGAGGACTAATTAAATCAATTTCGTGAGTAATTTTTTGGGTTATTTTATATTTGTTACTATCAATTTTGTTAAATGTGTTAAGATTGATTTCAAAAAATTTATATTTTTTTGGAATTGCATCAATAAACTCTTCAATAATTTTATTGTTTAGTTTTTTATATGAGAATACTCCAAATTGCTGGGTGAAAAGAGGTTGGTATAAATAATTAATACAATATTTTTGTTTGGGAATAATTGGGAAAATCATATCATAATCGCCAACAATTAAAGCTTCCCAGTCACTTGAAATTACATCTAAATACCACGAAAAAGCATAAATAATTCCATTATAAGAACGAATTATACATTTATCCCATTTAAGTTTATCTATATCATTATTTTTTAGATGTATTATTTCCAATTTAAAACATTATTTAGTTCTAATTAAGATTTCTTTTAGTTCAGTAGTAAGCAAATTAAATATTGTGAGATTAAAAATTTTCAAAAAACCTCATCATTTCCTGATAAATAAATTTCCATCCTTTATATTCATTAATATTGCTAAACGTTTCGTTATGCCAGAGGCTTATCAAAGTTCCATTAACAGTATTTATTTCTGTAATAATTTTTTTCATTTCAAATAAAGCCTGCTTAGGAGTTAATTTTAAAGAACGAATAAAAGTAACATCCATAAAAGCAAAAGGAAAAATTTTTAAATTTGTAATTTCTTCTTTTGTTAAATCGTAAAATAAAAAAGGTGTGCAAATCCCTGCTCTAAATCCAATTTGACTTGAATAACCCATTGTATAATCTTCTTCTATATTTAGCTTTATTAATGATTGATAAGTCTCAGGAAATTTTAATCTTAAAAAATGATTTCGGCTTTTGGTTACTTCTTTATTAATTATTTCCGATAAATTATTTACTTCTTTTTTTAAAACTTCAAAATTATTGTTTGATGAGTATGAAGGATGAATGCCAACATTGTCATATCTCGACATTGACTTAATTAATTTTTTATAGCGCTTGTGTTTTATTGATATATTTCTATCAAACAATCCATATTTACCAATTAAAAAGAAATAAACAGGTTTGTAATTTGCATGAACTTTTCTTAATAATCTGAAATTATCAAAAGGATCTTTTTTTAAACCAAAAATTACTTGAAATCTGGTAAAATTATTTTTTAAATGAAAAAATGATTTTAAACATGCACCTAAGGTTCTAATTAATCCCTTTCCTTTAAAGTAATAGGCGTTATCAATGTCAATTGTTGGTATAAAATGAAAATGTCGATTAGGTAATTGTAAATCAGGATATTTAGAAATTAATAACTCAGAAAATTTATCAACCCATTTGTTTACAATTGGTTCTTTTAAAAAATTATGAATAAAAGCTAAGCTGTCGCTTGCCTTAAAACGTTTATGTTTGTCTGTGCTAAAAGGTAAATATTCTTCGTAACGGGAAACGAGATAAAAACTTGCTGCAAAAATATCAAAGGGTAAATCTGATTGGGAATCTGTTTGAAAAAATATTTTTAATCCATTCCAGTCAGTTACTTCAATTTCTTGTTTTTCAATCCAAGTTTGAAAAAGTAAGTCGGAAGAATGAATAAATAATTCGTTGTCAAATTTTTCACTTGAGTAATTAAATTTTGCTCCATCTGAGTTTGTGAAGAAAGTCTTAATATCAGTAATGCTATAACTTGTCTTAAGAATATCGGTAAATACCAAATCAAAAATATATTTTAATCTTGGTGTTATATTATTAACATAAACTAAAATCATATTGTTTTTTTTAGAATTTTTTATTTAAACAAAGAATTAAATTAATTTGTTTCAACATTATTATAAAAGTCAATCAGTTTTATTTCTTCTTTTTCCCAGCAAAGTTCATCTGCTGCATTCTTTAAATTTTTTTTCCATGTTAAAATTTTATTGCCATCATTCAACATTGAATTAATAGCATCTGCAATAAATACCGGTGAAAAATCTTTAATTATTTCACCTATTTCATATTTTTTAACAATATTGGCAATCTCCGGTAAATCAGATGCTAATATTGGAACGCCGGCATTAATATAATCAAAGAGCTTGTTAGGCAATGAGTAATAATAATTCAATCCTAAATTTTGTTCTAAAGAGACACCAATGTCAGATAATTTGGTATAATTATAAAGCTCGCTAAAAGGAATTTTACCTAAAAAAACAACTTTTTTATTTAAACCCTTTTGCTTTGTTAAATTTACTAATTTTTTTGAAATATCACCAGATCCAATGATTAAAAAAATAGCATTTTCAATAAATTTCATTGCATTAATAACTTGTTCAATTCCTCTTCCAATATTTAACGAACCTTGATACAAAATTATTCTTTTATCTTCAATTTTTAATTCTTTTTTCAGATTGCTTATTTTCTCTATATTATTCTCAACAATATTTCGTAAAGGGACATTTCTTATAATCTGCATTTTTATTCCATACTTTTTGTAATAATCATCTGCTATTGACTGACAAACTGTATAAGAATATTTTAGTTTTGGAAGAATTGATTTTTCAATTTTTAACCATATTTTTTTTTGAAGTTTGCGGTTAATTAACTCAGGAACTTCTGTAAAATATTCATGGCTGTCATACACTAATTTTTTATGTTTAACAACTGATACGTAGTAGTTTGAAAGTAAAGTGTCTAAGTCGTTTGACACAAGAATATCAAATTTTTTAAACAATAAATAACAAAACAATCGTAAATTGTATTCAGCATAAAACATCCATTTTTTATTAAAAAGCAGTTTAAAACGTTTTGTTTTATACGCCCGATTATTTATATCTAAACTGTTTTTCAATTTCCTACCGACTAAAGTTACATCGTAGCCTAATTTTGTTAAAGTTAATGCAACTTTATTAACTCTTTGGTCGGTAACCAAATCATTTGTGACTGATAAAATTATTCGATTCAATTTTTATAGATTTTTAACAAAGATAAAGATTATCTTAAAACAATCGTTTTCTTACTTAACTTTTGTTATATATTTGTAAAATTATAATGAAGGCAGGCATAATTAATTTATGTTTTTTGTTATTTCATATTGTGATTAATTCAACTTTATAAACTTGAATCCATTCCGAAAAGTAGAAAAAGCACGTCATTGCGAGGAACGAAGCAATCTATAGCTTTGTAATTCAACATGTTGAGATTGCTTCACTTCGTTCGCAATGACGAAAAACACTTTTCGGAGTGGACTCAAACTTTTAACTTTATAATTTATATAGGTTCATGGATAAATTATTTGAAAATTATTCTTTAAAAAATCATAACACTTTTGGTATTGATGTAAATGCAAGGTATTATTACGAATTTTCTGCAACTGAAGAGATTGTTTTTTTCTTAAGAGAAAATCCTGTTTCAAAAATAAAAAAAATAATTTTGGGTTTAGGCAGTAATATTGTTTTTACTAAAGATTTTGATGGAATAGTTATTCATCCAAAAGTTAGAGGACTTCAAGTTGTTGAAGAAACCACAGAGCATGTTTTACTAAAAATTGGTGCAGGCGAAATATGGGATAATTTTGTAAACTATTGTTGCAAAAAAAATTATGGTGGAGCCGAAAATTTATCCTTAATTCCAGGTATGATTGGTGCATCTCCGGTTCAAAATATTGGAGCTTACGGTGTTGAGGCTAAAGATATTATTGAAGAAGTAGAAGCAGTAAACATTGAAACACAAGAAATTAAAAAATTCAGAAACCAAGATTGTAAATTCGAATATCGCAACAGCATTTTTAAAAATGAACTTAAAGGCAAGTATATTGTAACTTATGTAACATATAAATTATCGAAAAAACCTGTGCTTAATATTTGTTACGGAAAAATTAAAGACGAATTAAAAAAATTTAATAAGAAAGATATTTCAACTGTTCGTGAGGCAATAATTAACATACGCAACAGAAAACTTCCTGACCCTGAAAAAATTGGCAATGCCGGCAGTTTTTTCAAGAATCCAATTATTGATTGCAAGAAAACTCAAGAACTGAGAAAAGAATTCCCAAATATTGTTTCTTATAAAGTGTCTGAAACAAAAGATAAAATTGCTACAGGTTGGTTAATTGAACAATGTGGATTAAAAGGTAAAAATTTCGGCAAAGTTGGTACATACAAAGACCAAGCTCTTGTTATTGTTAACTATGGAGATGCTACGGGTAAAGATGTTTTTAATCTTGCTAAAGATATTCAACAAACTGTTTACGATAAGTTCGGAATTATTATAGATATGGAAGTGAATATTGTTTAA
>JAGLDO010000028.1 GCA_023145555.1 Bacteroidales bacterium | reverse complement strand
CTCAAAATTAATTGTGGTATTACTAAAAAAGGAATTAAAATATAGATTGTTATTACAGTTTTAAAGCTATCTGATATATTTAAACCTATAAGGTTTGCACAACTCCATGAACTAAACAAAACTATCCAGTATTGAAAAAACATTCCTTTTATTTCCATTATGCTGTTGCCTACCAAAACAAAAATAAGTGACTGTATGGCAGACAAAATAAGCAATATTACTACTTTAGAAAACAAATAGCTTGACCAACTCAGGTTTAAAAATTTCTCTCTTTTTAATATTTTCCTATCCTTAATAATTTCTTCGGCACTAACTGTTAACCCAATAAAAATGGCAATTATAACTGCCATAAATATATAAATAGGTAAATTTGAATTGTCATAAAGAGTGTATCCTAAAACATTTGTAGCATCAATACTATAATATTTTACAATATAAGACAGTAAAAATGCTAACACAGGAGTTTCAAAAATATTTATTATTAAATATTGCTTATTCGTTAGTTTTGAAATAACATCACGAGTTATAAAGACTTTAAACTGCCTTAATTTATTTGGTATCTTAAATGGGTTATCAGGAATCTCTTTTTTGAATGGTATTTCTGTTTGTGTTTCTTCTTCGTGTTCTACATCTAAAAAACTATTCCATTCTTTTGGTAATATTTTTCGTGTTTGTGTTACATTTCCATATTCATCTAATATTCTGGATTCAATAATATTAAATATTTGATCGGGGTTCACATTTCCACATACAGGACATTCACTATCATTCCAATTTGCCAAATTAGCCTTTGTTTTAAAATAAACTATTGAATCGATAGGATTACCTTTATATATTAAATATCCTCCCTCATCAATAATAAGCAACTTGTCAAACATTTTAAACAACTCTGAGGATGGCTGATGAATAACAACAAAAACCAATTTCCCTTTTAAAGACAATTCTTTTAAAAGATCCATAATATTCACAGAATCTCTTGACGACAATCCTGACGTTGGCTCATCAAGAAACAGAACTGCCGGTTCTCTAATTAATTCAAGGGCAATATTAAGGCGTTTTCGCTGACCTCCACTAATTCTTTTGTCAAGAGGAGTTCCTACTACCATATCTTTCACTTCATAAAGACCAAGATTTTGAAGAACTTTTAAAACAGAGTGAAGAATTTGAAAATGTGAATAGTTATCAAAACATAATTTTGCATTATAATAAAGATTTTGAAAAACAGTAAGTTCTTCAATTAACAAATCATCTTGTGAAACAAAACCAATTAATCCTTCAATTTTATCTTTTTCATTATGTATATTAATTCTGTTAATTGAAACTTCGCCTGCGCTGGGCTTATTAGTACCATTTAAAACATTTAGCAAGGTTGACTTACCGGTTCCGCTAGCTCCCATAATACTTATTAACTGACCGGATTCTTCAGAAAAATTCATTTTTTGCAGACCTTTTTTCCCTCCTTTAAATTCATACTCAAGGTCTTTTACTGAAAAAACAATGTTTTTTTCGGTCTTATATATATTAAAAGTACTAACTATGTCACTATAATAAACAGGCTTAATTTTGGGTCCTCGTAGAGAAGAGCCGGGAGTTAAAACATATATTTTTCTTTGAACAATTAACTGTCCGTTTAGTGACAATTCATTTTCACCTTTATATCTAACGATATACATATTTGCTTGCAACAGGCTTAAAATATGTATTTGTCCATGAAGAGATTCTGAAAAAAGATGTTTTACTCTAGGTATTGTACATTTCTTGCTATTATCAATAATAAGTACCCGCTCCGATTCCGGGATTTCGGCAAATGAATATAGAACAAAATCTTTTATTAATAAATATTCGTCTTGTTCAATATTAAAAACATCGGCAACTGTAGATACAAATATCAATTCCTGTGCAGTAACCTGACCTCCTATTTTAACAAACTCATAAAGTCGAAAAAGAACTATTAGTCTTTGTTTTTGAGTAAGTTCTTGATTTATCTCAGTACATATCTTCAGAACTTTAACAGAGCTTAGTGAAATATTTTTCTCTCTTTTACTTCTTATGCTCTTTTTCTGATATATCTCATAATAATTATCAAAAATCTTAAGGTATTCTTGTACTAAATCTTTGTTAAGTTGTTGTTGTAGAAAAGCCTCAACAATATTTCGCCTGTCACTTCCATCTTGCTCAGGACGAGCAATTATGGCAAATAACTGCATTAAAGCTTTTAAAATTTTTTCGCTCATTTATTATTGTATAAATCCAATTAGTAAAACAGCGATACCGGAGGTAATATTTTTCGAATCTATTTTAGCTTCAATAATACAATCCATTGAAGAATTAAACTTAAAATCCCAATAAGGAATGTTATCATAATCTTTATTTGAAAATAATACATTTCTTTCTTGGTCGTAAACTGTAATTGCAAGATTTCCCTTTTGCAAACCGCTAAATCCAACAATTCTATAGGTACTTCCTCCATAAAAAGTTGCATGAAATTCAGCTATTTCGTCGCCATTTAACAATGCACTATATTGCTGACCATCAGAAATATATGGAGGTTTTAAATATCCAGAACATAAATTTGAAATAGAATCGATTTGGGCTGAAACTTTACTGCTGAAAACAAAATTTAGTGACAATAGTAAAAAGATATATAATAATTTTCTCATATGTTTATATTTTTTGTAATTAATTTATTCCTTCATAATCATAAACCAATTACTATTAAACTTAATTAATAAAATTATTTCTTATTATCATTACTTTTTCAGTAATAACGTTTAATTGCTCATCAGAGACCATCAATTCAGATTTACAGTTAATAATTGAGACTTTATTTTTAGTATCAACCGTTGGTTCTTCATAAGTGTAATTAATTTTTATTCCATCAAAATCGTAAGCAAGGTCAATTAACCCATCAATAAGATTTGCATAATCATCTGACTTATCATAATAGGGAGATAATATTTTTATTAAATTTTCGAGAGGTTGTTTGTGTTCTCCAATACGGTTTAAAATATCAGAATTTTTATTTTCTTTGTATGTTTGTGTAAGTAAATATAAGCCCTCAACCCAGCCTCCTGTAATTATTAGCACTGCAACTTGATTTCTTTCATTATTCTTTAAAAAAGCATCGGCTTTTCTATATGTATTTGAAAACAGGTACAATAAAGAATCTTTATTTCCCATGTTTTTTTCAATACTGTTAAATATTTCAGGAGCGAAAGCATTTGTTAATGCTAAATCTTGTGAAAGTGTTTTTATTACAGAAAAATAATTAACTGCATCAGGAATCTGCTCATATATATTCAAATAAGTTAAATCAGCTCCGTAAACACCTAAATTCAAAGCTTTTTTAAAGGTACTACTGTAATTTGCCTGATTTTTTGTTGGGTTTAATAAGCCGTTATTATATTTTGTTCCTACTTGCTTTACTAATAAGGCTAACTGATATGGCGATGGAACACTAAATAAAGTATTATTAAACTTTACTAATTTTGATGCAGCTGTGTCAATGTTAACATTGAGAGTTTCGTATATACTATCATCTGACTTATCTTTTTTATTTTTACATGCCGGCTGTGAAACCAATAAGATGACAAGTAATAATAAAAAACTTGTTGAAATTTTACAGTTTCTAAACATTTTATCAAATTTTATATGCAATTAAATAAAAATATATGAATTTTCAAAGATTTTAAGCCCTTGGTTTAATTTATATTTACTTACTTTCAAAAATATACTATTTATTATAATTATAAAAATTTTTATCATTTATATTACTGTCTCACAGCTTAATTTTGGTTAATATTTTTTATTCATAAAATTTCTTAATAATATTGTGAAAATTATATTTTTTTAAAAAACATATTACATTTTCTAATAATTTTAAATACAAAAAAATGAAAAAAGCAATATTAATTTTATTTCTATTTAGTTGTTTCTCACCTGTTTTGATGGCACAAAAAAAAGAATTAACAATACAAGATGCTATTATTGGTCAATGGAAAAACTTATATCCTGAATATATTAAACAGCTAAGATGGCAAGGCAAAACAAATTTTTATACATATGTAAAAAATAGCAACTTAATAAAAGCCAACTTATCATCATCAAAAACAGATACTTTGGTTTATTTAAAAGATATTAATGGCGTTTTGCACAGTAATTCAATTGATTCTATAAAATATTTCCCTGCTTATAAATGGAAAAATAAAAATTCATTAGAATTTTCTTATAAAAATCATTCCTTGATTTATAATATTACTTCAAAAAAGTTTGATTTGAATATAACTTATGATGAAAAGGCTGAGAATATTGATATTTGTCACGAAAACTACAAAATGGCATATACCATTGACAATAACTTATATATTACAGACAAAACTTCTAAAATTACTGCTGTAACAAACGATGAAGATAAAGATTTTGTAAATGGTCAAATTGCCAGTCGTAACGAATTTGGAATTTATAAAGGCACTTTTTGGTCACCAAAAGGTTCTTATTTAGTTTTTTATCGCAAAGATAATCACGATGTTAAAAGTTTCCCTTTAGTTGATATTACTAAAAGAATAGCAGAAGTTGAATACATAAAATATCCTATGGCAGGCATGAAAAGCGAACATGTTAGTCTGGGTGTTTACAATATTGCTACAGGAAAAACAATATTTATTGAAGGCAAAGACAAAACTTCTGAAAAATATTTAACAAATATCAGTTGGGGCCCAAACGAAAAATATATATACATTGCTGTTTTAAACCGCGAACAAAATCATATGAAATTGAACAAATATGATGTTGCAACCGGTAAAATAATAAAAACATTGTTTGAAGAAAAAAGTGATAAATATGTTGAACCCGAACATACTTTAACTTTCTTAAAAACAAAACCAAACCAATTTTTATATCAAACCAGAAAAGATGGATATAACCATATTTATATTTACAATACTGAGGGGAAATTAATAAAACAGTTAACAAAAGGTAATTATGAGGTTACTGATGTTTTAGGTTTTAATTTAAAAGAAACAAATTTATTTTATGTTTCAACTCAAGAAAGCCCAATTGAAAGACATGTTTATAAAATAAATATTAAATCGGGTAAAATTACTAAATTAACTAAAGAAGCAGGGACTCACCGTTGTATTTTAAATAAAAATAGGGAATATTTATTTGACACATATTCAAATACTGAAGTTCCTCGAGTTTACAATATAATATCAAGCAAAGGGGAAAAAGTTAAAAATTTGTTAACTTCAGCTAATCCTTTAAAAGATTACACTTTAGGCGAGATGAAAATTGGTACAATAAAAGCTGCTGACGGAAAGACTGATTTATATTATCGATTAATAAAACCCGTTAATTTTGATCCTAACAAAAAGTATCCCGCTATTATATATGTTTATGGTGGACCACATGCTCAATTAGTGAACAACAGTTGGTTAGGCGCTGCAAGAATGTGGCAATATTATATGGCACAAAAAGGTTATGTAATGTTAACAATTGATAACAGAGGCTCAGCAAATAGAGGTTTAGAATTTGAAAATGCTATTTTCCGTAACTGTGGTGTTAACGAAATGGCAGACCAAATGAAAGGTGTTGATCTTTTCAAAAGTTTAGGTTATGTTGATATGAACAGGATTGGTGTTCACGGCTGGAGTTATGGTGGTTTTCTTTCTACATCTTTAATTATAAATCATCCTGACGTTTTTAAAGTTGCTGTTGCGGGTGGTCCTGTTATTGATTGGAAATTTTACGAAGTAATGTATGGCGAGAGATATATGGATACACCTCAAGAAAATCCGGAAGGTTACAAAAACTCTTCATTGCTTTATAGAGCCAAAGAATTAAAAGGTAAATTGCTTATAATTCAAGGCGCTATAGATAAAACTGTAGTTTGGCAAAATAGTTTAAGTTTCATCAGAGAGTGTGTAAAAAACAATGTTCCAGTTGATTACTTTGCTTACCCAAGAGCAGAACATAACGTTAGGGGATATGACAGAATTCACTTAAAGGATAAAGTATCACATTATTTTGATGATTATTTAAAATAATAAAAAAAATATTTATTGAAAGCTGTTGATTTTATACCAACAGCTTTTTTATTTGGATGGTAAAGTAAAAGTAAAAGTACTGCCTTTTCCTACTTGACTTTTAATATTTATTGTTCCTTTATTTTTTTCGACAAATTCTTTACAAAGAATTAAACCAAGCCCTGTTCCTTTTTCGTCATCTGTTCCTAGAGTTGTATGATGGAAATCAATACGGAAAATTTTCATTAAATCTTCTTTTTCAATTCCTATTCCATTATCAGAAACAGAAACCTCTACATTTTCTTCAAATTCAGACACTTTCACCTCTATTTTCCCTTTTGGAGGAGTAAATTTGAGCGCATTTGACAGGAGATTACGAATAACTGTTCTTATCATATCCTCATCAAAAAAAGCATAGGTATTATCAGGCATAATAGCTGAAACTATAATATTTTTGTTGTTAGATAGATTTTGAAAGAGCTCAATATTTTCATTTATCAATGTATTAATTTCTGTTTTCTTTGGATGAAATTTAATTTCACCTTTTTGACTTCTTGACCAATCTAAAAGATTTTCTAAAAGGTTAAATGTTTTTTCAGCTGAATTGTGTAAATCAAAAACAATTCTCTTTAATTTTTCTTGTGTAAAATTTTCAAAATTTTGATAAATAACATTTGTTAAACTAACAAAAGTTGCAAATGGGCTTCGCAGGTCATGAGCAATAATTGAAAAAAACTTATCTTTTGTAATATTTGCTTTTTGCAATTCATCACGCTGTTTTTGAATTTGCTCCTCTGCTTGTTTTAATTTAGTAATATTCGAATCAATAGATACAATTTTAGAAACATCACCTTTATCATCAATAATAGGAGTAAGAGTTGTCTGCGCCCAAATTTTTACGCCTGATTTAGTAACATTTAAAGCCTGATAACTTATTGGGTCTTTTCTGCCAAGCCAATTATTAATTAAAATTTTTATGTTTTTATGATAACTGGCAGAAACAATATTTCCACCCTTTTCTTTTATAAATTGTTTAAGTGAGTATCCATACATTCGCGAAAAACTTTCGTTTACCCATTCAAAGTTTCCTTCTTTATCCATTATCGCAATTGCATTATTTGTTTCTCGTGCTACAATTGACAATTTTTCTAATTGCTTTGATTTATTTTCAATTTCTTCTTTTTGGAAAATAATCTCATTCTCGGCATCTTTAATTTTTGTAATATCCGAATCGATGGCAATAAAATTTATTACCTCTTCATCGCCGTCAAAAATAGGAGTTAAAGTAGTCTGTATCCATAAGCCTTTATCTTTTTTGGTTATTGTAAACTTTTGATAAATAGCTGTTTTTTTATTATCAATACAAGACTGAATAACATCTTTAATTTTTGGATTAATGCTGTGACTAACAATATTAGTCCCTTTTTCCTTGATAAGTTGCTCTAATGTAAATCCATACATTCTAATATAACCATCATTTACCCATTCAATGTTACCTGCTTTGTCAAAAATGGCAATTGCATTATCTGTTTCTCTGGCAACTACTGAAAGTTTCTCGAGTTCTACATTTTTACTTTTGAGTTGTTCCGTTTGAGCAAAAATTTCTTCTTTCTGTTGTTCCAGCTCAGCATTTTGCATTGATATATTCTCGTAAGCTTGTTTTAAATTTTCTGTTTGAGAAAATATTTCTTCTTTCTGTTGTAGAATTTCACTTGTTCTTTCTACAACAGTATCTTCTAATTTTTTATTTTGTGCTCGTAATCGTTTAGTGCGAATAAAAACAAAGAAACGAACAATTAAAAAACTTATTAAAAGATAAGACAAATAAGCATAATACGTTCTATACCAGGGTGGTAATATTTCAAATTCAAAAACCGCAGTTTCACTTTCAATATTATAAAGATTTTTTGCTTTAACCATAAATGAATACGTTCCATTGTGAAGAAAATTATATTCCTTCATTGGTTCACTTGTCCATGACGACCATTTTTTGTCAAAGCCTTTTAAATAATAACTATATTCAATTGACGATTTGTTTTCATAAAATGAGGTTGCATACTCGAATATCAATGAATTATTTTGGAATAAAATTTTTGGAATAGATTTCTTGTTTTGTTTTAAACTAATATATTTCTTGTTATTTTTAGATTCTGAGAAATTTGTGCCATAAAATATCACAGAATCACAACTTGTTATTTTTCGTATTAAAGTATAATAAGGCTTCTGATAGTTTTTTATTTTTGTTTGTGAGTATTTATACAATCCTTCTGTACCACCTGCCCAAACAAAATTATTTTTATCGATAAATATTGCGCCTAAACCATTTTGTGAAATTCTCTTAAAAGGAATTGTATCAATTATAAATTTATTATCTTGTTTAATAAGTACTAGATCTCCATTAACCCACACATTTCCTTTTATATCTTCGGCGAAACTATTAATTCTTTGTGTTTTTAATGTTTTAATATTAAAAAATAATTCGTCCTGATAAAAGGTGTTTGTTTTATAATTAAACCTATAAACGCCTCTATCGGTAGTAAAAATCAATCTTTTATTAAAATTAAAAATTTTTATTTCTCTTACAGATTTTAGTGAATTTGATGTGTCATAGTGTGTGATTTCAATTTTATCATTAAGATGCTTAATTTTATATACTCCTTGGTATATTGCAGCTGCCCATAAATTATTATTTTCATCTTCGGCAATGCTTCTTATTTCAACATTTTTATTTATTATTTTCCCTTCATCTATCCACTTTCTTTCTTTTTTATTCCAAGATATTGAAGTTAATCCACCTTTTAATCCTACAAAAATTTTTTCGGGGTATATTGTTGATTTATATAGCTTAAAAACCTCAATATTATTAACAACTTTTTTTGCCTTACCATCAATAATTTGATATATTCCATAGCTCGTTCCTGCTAATAATACTTCTTTTGAGTTAACTTTAAATTTCAAGAGAGACCATGATTGTTCGTCAATTCCCGACACTTTAACAAATTGATTAATTGATGGGGTATTGTTATTATTCAAATAATAAACACCGGCTCCTGTTGATATATATATTTTGCCATTAAAACGAGTAATATCTATTATGGTTGCTCCTAAATTATTTTTTTCATTCCAGTAATTGAAAGTAGAATTTATATCTACATGTGATATTCCTTTATCTAAGCCGAGCCATAAATCTTCGTTTCTATCTTCAAAAATTGAATACACAACATTATTCTGCAGAGAACTTTCTTTGTTAATGATATCTAAAACTTCACCTTTTGTGTTAAAAACAACAACACCATTTCTAATTGTAGAAATTGCAAAATTATTATTTTGTAATTTAATACCTCCATATATTTTATTATCTAATATGAATTGGTTAATTTGTTTTGCCTCTGATGATAAATTTTTAAAAGGAACAATATTAGTCTTCCCATTAATTGAAGAGTAAATAAACAAGCCTTTATTTCGCGTACCTATAAGCAATTTATTTTTCTCAAAAGGAAGAATAGAAAATATTTTTGAATTAGAAAAGAAATCTCCTTTTGGTATTAGTTGTAATGAATCTTCAACAATTTTTTTTAAGCCGGCACCAATTTCTTGAACATAAAGTTCTCCATTAACAAGCATGCTTAAATAAAAATATTTTGCAGTTTTCTTAATTACTTTTATTTCTTTTCCAGTGTAATGATACAAGAAATTATTGGTCAGAAAATAAATGCCGTTTTTTGTTGAATGATTACACCACACATCTGCAAAATTTTTATATGTCGAATCTAACGATTTTGAAAGAGAAATATATTGTAATTTTCCTTTTTCATTTGGCGATAAATAGCCAAATTCTCCAACAGCTCCAACATAAATAACTCCTAAGCTGTCAACAGACAATGATCGTGCACTTGATCTATTTGTTATTGGAATTATTCGCCACGTTTCACCATCAAATTCTAAAACACCTTGATTTCCAAAATACATTACGCCTCTTTTGTCTTGAACAATTGCCCAATTTTGAGTTGAAGCCCTATATTCGTGGGGTGAATAATTACTTATAAAAAGCTGTCCTTTTTCTTGAGTGTAAACAAAAGACAAATTTAAAAGTAAAATTGATATGAAAATGATTATTCGTTTCATTAATTTCGTAAAAGAATTTTTTTTAAATTTAGATAATAAACATATTAAAAAAAACTTTTTTATCCACAAATAAGTAAAAACTGAAGTTTTTAACTGATGTTTTTAAATACTAGGAAAGGATTAACTTAATTTCTCCATAACAGAATTTTTATAACTTCTTCCAATTGGCAGTTCTTTGTTTCCTATTTCAATTGTAGTAGCACTAAAAGCTTCAATTTTATTAATAGAAACAATATAGGAACGATGAATGCGTATAAAATCTTTTTTGTCTAATTTATTTTCGAAAGCACTAATTTGTTCTTTGGTTATAACAGATTTACTAATAGTTGCTATTTTAACATAATCTTTAATGCTTTCGATGTATAAAATATCTTTAAATAAAACTTTCACCATTTTTTTATTCTCTTTTACAAAAAGAAAATTTTCATTTTTTTCTTCAGTGAGTTTATTAATATCACTTACAGATTGGTGAAATAAGAAAAATTTGTTTACTGCTTTTAAAAACCTGCCAAATGTAATTGGTTTCATTAAATAATCAATAACATTAAGTTCGAACCCATCAATAGCATAATCTTTGTTAGCTGAAGTAATAATTATTGAGGGCGGCTCGTTTAAGGTCTTAATAAAATCAACACCTGTTAATCTGGGCATTTCAATATCGAGAAATATTAAATCTATTTTTTCTTTACGTAAAATATCATAAGCATCAATTGCATTATTATATTTTGCAATTATATCAATTTTATCAACCTTTTCGAGATAACTTTCAAGAACTGTTATAGCTAAAGGATCATCATCAATAATAATACATCGAGTTTTCATTAATTCTCTTGTTTTGAAGATTATATCAAAAAAATCCTATAAAAATAAAAAAAAATATAATTGTTCTGTAAAATTAATAAAATTATGGAATAAATTTGCTATGATTGATGTCTAAATTATAAAAGAAAATTAAGTGAATAGTATCGGCAATCGAGATGATAATTATATAATTGAATTAGTTAAGAATGGAAAAGACTCTGCATTCACAATTCTAGTAACGCGATATAAGCAACAGATTGCCAAAACTATTATTGGAATGCTTGGCGATTGTGCTGAAGCCGATGATGTGGGTCAAGAAACATTTGTAAGATTTTATAAATCTATAAATAATTATAGAGGAGACGCAAGTCTTGGAACATATTTAACTCGAATAGCAATTAATTTATCGTTAAACGAATTGAAAAGAAGAAAACGTAAACAATTATTTTTTCTCTCTAATAATAGTGAAAGACCGATTGAGATTAGTGATGTTAATTCGGATTTTGAAAAAAAAGACACAAAAGAAATTGTTGATATGGCAATAAAAATTTTAAAACCTGAATTTAGAAGTGTTGTTATTTTGCGATTGGTTAACGGATACTCAACAAAAGAAGCTGCTGAAATTCTAAATTTACCAATAGGGACAGTGCTTTCGCGTTTATCGAGAGCTCAAATAAAACTTAAAGAAGTATTAAAAAAATTAATCATTTAATTATGAAACAAAATATTTTAAAATTACTCATTCGCTCTTTTGACAAAGATTTATCACCTGAGAAAAAACAATTGTTAAATAAAAATTTAAAAAGTGATAAAGAATTACAAAATCAAAAGCATGAATTAAATGAAGTCAGAGAATTGATAAAAAAACAAGACTATCAGTTTAACCCTTTTTTTGAAACTCGTGTAATGAGTAAAATTGAAAATATTAAAAACGAACTCGATTTTATTAGCAGATTGTTTTTTGTTTATAAAAGAATTTTTGTTTTTGGATTTTCTGCTGCATGCATACTGTTAATCATCTTTTATTTAACAGGAAGTCCTATTTCA
>JAGLDO010000027.1 GCA_023145555.1 Bacteroidales bacterium | reverse complement strand
GCATTAATTTTGTCGGCAATAGTACATGTTTTTTCTTCGTTAATAGTTTTATATGCAGGCTATTATGCTGATTTTGGGTTTTGTTACTGGATAGGAGCAATAACATTTATAGGTCTTTTATGGTATCAGCATTTAATAGTTAAGCCTAATGACTTAAGCAAGGTAAATATAGCATTTGCTACAACTAACGGCATAGCAAGCATAATCTTTGCAAGTTTTACTATATTAAGTTTGTTTTGTAACTATTAAGTGACTTAAGTTCGAAATGCCTAAAATGCCTTGAGTTTTAGCTTCTTACTAAATGAAATAAAAATAGCAAAATTTTTATTGGCTGCTTGTCATAATTAACCCAATTCAAATCAGTAATTATTTCTATGCAAAAAATTGTTTCACTTTATCTTATTTTAATTTTGCTCAGCCGGCGGGATTTTTTTTATTTCTTAATTTTAATTTTTTACTAAAAAACTCATATTTTTAATTATTTTATAAGGTATACGTCAAATAGCTTCGCTTATTTTCTTATTATCCCGCTTTAAAAATTTTATGCACTCTTAACTTTAGCACACTTTAATGTACTGATTTGTTGCATTCTTTTAAACAATACCTTCCTTTAAAATATCATGCAAATGAACCATACCAACATATTTGTTGTTGTCGGTAATAATTATTTGAGTAATATTATTTTCTTCCATTATATTAAATGCATTAATTGCAAGCTCATTTTTGTCAATAGTTTTAGGAGAAGGACTCATAATATCTTTAGCAGTAAGATTTTTAATATCTTTATTCTCAATCAACATTCTTCTTAGGTCACCATCAGTAACAATACCTGTTAATTCGTTTTTATTATTGAGCACAGCAGATGCACCCAAAAATTTTGACGATATTTCTATTATTATTTTATCTATTTTGTCGTTTTCAAAAACTTTAGGTACTTCATTGTTGATATATAAATCGTTTAGTCTCATATATAATTTTTTGCCTAAAGCACCACCGGGATGATATTTTGCAAAATCAGTTGAAGAAAATCCTCTATATTCTAATAAACAAACCGATAAGGCATCACCAATAACAAGTTGAGCAGTTGTGCTTGATGTAGGAGCTAAATTATTTGGACATGCTTCCTTTTCAATTGTAGATTTCAAAACATAATCAGCGTGTTTTGCTAAAAAAGAATCTTGTTTTGAAACAATAGCAATTACTTTGTTTCCAAAATTTTTAATTAGAGGAACCAAAACTTTTATTTCAGATGTGTTTCCACTTTTTGAAATACAAACAACAACATCATCTTTTTGAATTATACCTAAATCTCCATGAATAGCATCAGCAGCATGCATAAATATTGCAGGAGTACCGGTTGAATTTAGAGTTGCAACAATTTTTGAAGCAATATTTGCACTTTTTCCTATCCCGGTTACAATAACTCGCCCTTTACTTTCGTATATTAGTTCAACACTTTTTGCAAAATCATCGTCAATAAGCTTTGTTAAATTGATAATAGATTTCGCTTCATGCTTGATAGTATTTATAGCAACTTCTTTAATTTTAGTTAAATTCATGAAGATTTATTTTTTTTTACAAAGTAATATAATTTTTTTTAAAAAAACATTGCAATAAAGTTAATATTTTTTTAACTTAGATAATTGAAAAATGAAACAATAATTGAGCAGTTTCGTATTTTAATAAAAGAATTGAAGAAATTGATAATAAATGGAAATTGAGGAGAAAACAATCCTGAAATATTTAAAAGAATTTTTTGGGTTTAGTAGTTTTAAGGGGAATCAGGAGAACGTAATAAAAAGCGTGCTATCAAATAATGATACATTTGTTTTAATGCCAACCGGTGGAGGCAAGTCTTTATGTTACCAGTTGCCGGCAGTAATGAAAGAAGGAACTGCTATCGTAATATCACCTTTAATTGCTTTAATGAAGAATCAGGTTGACGCAATGCGAAGTCATTTCAAAAATGACAGCATTGCTCATTTTTTAAATTCTTCTTTAAATAAAGCAGAAATTCAGAGAGTGAGAGATGATGTGCTTAGAGGACAAACTAAACTATTATATGTTGCTCCCGAATCATTAACAAAAGAAGATAATGTTAATTTTTTGAAAAAGATACATATTTCGTTTTATGCAATTGACGAAGCTCATTGCATCTCTGAATGGGGACACGATTTTCGTCCTGAATACCGAAGAATTAGACCTATAGTTAACCAAATTGGAAGAGCCCCCATTGTTGCATTAACAGCAACAGCAACACCTAAGGTTCAGCACGATATACAAAAAAATTTAGATATTCTTGATGGTGAAATCTTTAAATCTTCTTTCAATAGAGATAATTTATATTATGAATTAAGGCCAAAGAAAAATGCTTCTAAAGAGATTATTAAATTTATAAAAGCTAATCAAGGGAAATCAGGAATTATTTATTGTTTAAGCAGAAAAAAAGTTGAAGAGTTAGCCGAACTGTTACAAATTAATGGAATAAATGCATTAGCCTACCATGCAGGAATGGATTCTGCAACAAGGTCAAAAACTCAAGATCAGTTCTTAATGGAAGATATTGATGTTATAGTTGCAACAATAGCTTTTGGTATGGGAATTGATAAACCTGATGTGCGTTTTGTAATTCATTATGACATACCAAAAAGCCTTGAAGGATATTATCAGGAAACAGGTCGTGCCGGAAGAGATGGTGGAGAAGGTCAGTGTATTACTTTTTATAGCTATAAAGATATTCAAAAACTTGAGAAATTTATGCAAGGAAAGCCAATTGCAGAACAAGAAATTGGTCGCCAGTTGCTTTTTGAAACTGTTTCTTATGCAGAATCTTCTCTCTGTCGAAGAAAACAGTTATTGCATTATTTTGGAGAAGATTATAATAAAGAAAATTGCGGGAATTGTGATAATTGTATTCATCCTAAAGAACAATTTGAAGGCAAAGATTATATAGTAGTTGTTTTAAGAACAATTCTCTCTTTAACAGGAAATTTTAAAGCCGATCACATTTCAAATATTATTGCAGGAAAATTAACATCTTCAATTAAATTATATAAACATCACAAGAGTGATGTTTTTGGCATAGGAAAAGAAAATGATGAGAAATTTTGGAATACAGTTATAAGACAGGCATTAATCACAAATTTAATAGATAAAGATATTGAGAGTTACGGATTATTATCGGTAAATGAAAAGGGGAAAGAGTATATAAAAAAACCATTTTCGTTTATGTTGTCTAAAGATCACGATTATGAGGATGTTGAAGCTGATTTACAAAGCTCTCGTGGGGGAACAAGTGCTGTTGATCCCGTATTATTCTCAATGCTTAAAGATTTAAGAAAATCAATATCAAAAAGAATTGATTTACCGCCTTTTGTTATTTTTCAAGATCCATCTCTTGAAGATATGGCGATTAATTATCCCATTTCTCTTGAAGAAATGCAACATATTAACGGAGTTGGTATGGGGAAAGCAACTCGTTATGGTAAAGAGTTTGTTGCATTAATAAGAAAACACGTTGAGGAGAATGATATTGAACGACCTCAGGATATGATTGTTAAATCTGCGGTTAACAAATCAGGTTTAAAAGTCTTTATTATTCAAAATATTGACAGAAAAATGTCGCTCGAAGATATTGCTGACGCAAAACGATTAGATATGCCTGACCTTCTTCAAGAAATTGAAGCTATTGTTAATTCAGGCACTAAAATAAATATTGATTATTATATTGATGAAGTTCTTGATGATGAACATCAGGATGAAGTTTTTGATTATTTTAAAGAAGAAGCACAATCCGAGTCTGTTCAAGAAGCTATAGATGTTCTTGGCGAAGATGAATATTCTGAAGAAGAAATTAGACTTATGAGAATTAAGTTTATTTCTGAATTAGGTAATTAGTGCCGGCACGAAAACCCGTAAAATTTTAGTTGCGATGTCATTTCGATCCGCCAGCTGGCGGAGGAGAAATCTCATTTAACTTATATACACTATGTTATGAGATTTCTCCTTTTAGTCGAAATGACAATATGGGCGTTTTCGTGCAAACACTAATTAATATTGAATAATCAATAATTTGAACTGGAAATTTTAACACGAAACTCTAAACTTTATACTTGATTATACCTGTCTTGCATCTAAAACATCGCGCAAGCTGTTCCCGACTATGGTAAATGCTAAAACCAATAACATTATTGCAAGACCGGGGATTATTGCCAAATAAGCCAAATCAACTATTATATACCCATAATGTTCTTTTATCATAGTTCCCCATGAAGGAACAGGTGGTTGAACGCCGATTCCTAAGAAACTCAATCCTGCTTCAATTAATATTGCAGAAGCAAAATTTGCAGCAGAAATAACAATAACAGGACTTAAAACATTTGGAATAATATGCTTTCTTATAATTCTGGAATTACTATAACCTAAAGCTTTCCCTGCTTCAATAAATTCTTTTTCTTTTAGGCTCATAACCTGACCGCGAACAACTCTTGCTACTTCAACCCACATTGTAAGACCTACTGCAATAAATATCTGCCAAAAACCTTTGCCCAGTGCCATTGTTATTGCTATCACAAGTAATAAGGTTGGAATAGACCAAATTACATTAATTATCCACATTATTACATCATCAACAAATCCTCTGTAATATCCTGCAATTGCGCCAAGAGTAATGCCAATTATTAATGAAATTAAAATGGAAATAAAACCTACCGAAATTGAAACTCTTGTCCCTAACAATAGTCTGCTTAGCAAGTCTCGCCCAAATCTGTCGGTTCCTAAAATAAATTTACTTTCTTTTATATTATTTAAAAGTATTTCTTTTTTAAGCTTTTCTATTGTCTCAACATGTTTGTTATTGTCAATATCATAAAAAGTTATTTCATTATTATTATATGATACAGGTTTTGTTAGTGACAATGAAAACAAAGCATCTGCCAGATTAATGTTTTTTATAATTTTAACATCACCTTTAACATCATTATATTCCTCAACAGATATAATATTGTTTTCAAATTCAAAACTATTGATAGGGATTTGATAATATTGGTTTTGTTCACCCCAAAGTATTTTTGTTAACAAATTGGGTTTTTTTACTTTCTCATTTTTTTTAACAAGTAGCATTTTTACTTTAAACCCGGGTTTTTTTGTTGTTAGTTCTAAAAATTGTTCATTACAGAAAGGTGTTTTATCAGGAGTAATTAAATAACCAAGTATTGCAATTAGTATAGCAATAACTATTACTGCGAAACTTATTAATGCAAGTTTGTTTCTTATGAATTTTTTAAGGATAATTAATTCAATTGAACTGCTCTTATTTATTTTTTTAGTTTTCTTTCTTTCCATTCAAATTTTGAGATGTTACCCATTACTGATACAAAGCTAATATAAAAAAAATATAACAATTGTAAAGGGATAAAAAGATTCATTAATTTAACTTTATTAAAGAATTTTGTAATGTTTAGTAAAAAGCAAAAATCAATAAAAGATTTTACTATAAAAATAATAATGAAACAGTAAAAATATTGAAAATTAAAAATGCTTGCAACAAGTGAAAACATTAGTGAGAAATTAGTTAAAAAAACAATGATAGCAACAAATAAGATATCAAAATCATAATAAGCCCGACTTTTCGATGTCCAGCGTTTACGTTGATTAATAAAATGTTTAAAACTTGGTGAAGCTTTTGTATATACTGTTGCATCTAGTGATTTAAGGAAGAGAATTTTTTTATTGTACTTCTTTTTTGTTTTCAGCAATAGAAAAACATCATCGCCAGAGGAGAAATTATTATTTAATGCATTGTTAAACTCAAGAAAAATATTTTTTTCAAAAGCCAGGTTTGCACCATTGCACATTATTGCGTGATTAATATTTATAGCACCGGCACCCGAACCAATTAAACTAAAAAATTCTAATGATTGCATTTTTTCAAAAATATTTTTTTCATCTTCAAAAATAACCGGAGAGACAATCATTTTTGGGAGGTGTTGCTTGTAAAATGAAACAATTGTTGTTAACCAGTTTTTATTCATTCGGCAATCGGCATCTGTTGTTATTATTAATTTGCCTTGTGCATTTTCTATGCCTTTTGCCAATGCCGACTTCTTGCCTGAGACATTGTTAGTGAGTTTTAATAATTTTATTGGAGGATTTTTTTTGCTAAGTGCTTCAATAATTTTTATAGTAGAATCTTTTGAATGGTCATCGATAATAATTAGTTCGAAATTGTTATATGTTTGTTCCGTAATATCATCAATAATTGCTGAGATACTATTTTCTTCATTTCTAACTGCTATTATTATTGATACAAAAAGATCATTTTTGTTTTGATTTTTATCAATAAAAAAAGTTTCGTTTTTTATCCAGCCGATATATAACAGCAAAATTAAGATAAAATATATAGCAGCTATGGTGTAAAATATAACTTGCATGAAGTTTTTTTTTATAAATACAATATAATACTTTTGATTTTTATTGAGTTATTTAATTCAATATTTTTTTTACTATTATTTCTAAGTAACTTTATGGAAACTTAATATTTTTCGTCATTGCTAGGAGGAACGACCAAGTAATTTATTGATTTTGGATTGAAATGATGAATAATAGCACGCACTAATTTGTTTTATGGCACAGGTTTTGTAATAATCCTTTTATTTAAAATAATATGCAAAGATTAAAGTTTACAATAATTTTCTTTTTATTTATTCCGTTATTATGTTTTTCTCAGCTTGATATAGCTCATTATATTGGAGTTGGACGTTATGAATTGTTTCATGAGAATTATACCGAAGCTATTAGACGCTTTAATGCAGTTATTAAGATAAAACCCGATTTATTTGCTCCTTATTTTTTCAGAGGAATAGCGAAATATAATCTGGGCGATTTTGTGGGTGCTGATTATGATTTTAATAAATCAATTAAAATAAATCCATATTTCCCCGATGCCTATCATTTTAGAGGTGTTACTCAAGACAGGTTACATAATTATGATTTATCTATTCAGGATTACGAGAAAGCCTTAAATTTAGATCCCACAAACCCAAATGTTTATATTAGTCGCGGAATTACCAAAATGGTTTTAAAAAAGTATAAAGATGCAATTAGTGATTTTGATAATTCAATAAAGTTGAAAGCAACTATTCCCGGAGCATATATTAACAGAGGAATTGTAAAACATTATCTTAAAGATTATAAAGCAGCTATTGTTGATTATACTGAGGCTATTAGCTTAAATAATTTTTCATCGGAAGCATATAGCAGACGAGCATTTACAAAAAGTGAGTTGAAAGATTACGAAGGTGCTATTTGTGATTATGATTATGCTATTAAGTTGGATGCTCATAATTCTTTATTCTTTTTTAGCAGGGCAATTGTTTATTATAAAATGAAAAATTACAATAAAGCTCTTGATGACTATAACAAAGTTATTGAGTTAGATCCTGATAATGCTATTACATTTTATAATCGGGCAATAGTTGAAACAGAAATTGGCGATTACAACAAAGCTATTGATGATTACGATAAAGTAGGAGAGTTGAAGCCTCAAAATATTCTTTCGTATTATAATAAAGCAGGAGTTAAATTAGAGCTTAAAGATTACAAAGGAGCTATACGCGATTATTCAGCAGCTATTAAGATTTTTCCAGATTTTGCCGCAGCATATCTCAATAGAGCATCTGCAAAAAATATGATTAATGATTTTCAGGGAGCTGTTGAAGATCATAATATTGCAATGAAAAAAATTAATGATTATAAAAAAAACCAAAAAGATTCTTTATTTGAGAGTTATATTGACACAAGTTCAAAATATAGCAAAATAGTTGAATTCGACGACGATTTTAATAGATTTGGAGGCAAAGATGTAGTTGACGGAAAAATTCAGAATAAAAAGGTTGTTATTGATTTAGAACCAATTTTTTCTATCATGTATAATGATACTCTAAAAGAAAACAGTAATTATTATAATTATCAAATACAAGAATTAAATAAAAATGAAGATTTAACAACATTTATTATTTCAAACCAGAATAAAGATGCAGATGTTTCATCTGTGCATTCAAAATTGGATAGTATTAAGACCGATAAAAGAATTTCAACCATTAATGAAATTTCATATTTATATCAAGGAATTTTAAATGGTGATATACAGAATTTTAATTTATCTATTACAATGTATGATAAAGCAATTAATATAAGCAGAAATTTTTTATTTGCCTATTTCAATCGTGCAAATATTCGCAGTAAAATGATTGATTATATTAACACAATTGACGATTATAATAAAATAATTACTATTGATGGTAACGTTACAACTTTAAACACTAAAGAGAAAATTGAAAAGAAAATATATGATTACAAAGATGTATTAACAGACTACAATAAAGTTATTGATTTAGATCCAACGTTTTATTATGCATATTTTAATCGTGCTAATATTCGCTGTAAATCAAAAGATTTCGTAGGAGCAGTTGACGATTATACAAAAGCTATTGAATTTGAAAATGATTTTAAAGAAGCTTATTTTAACAGAGGCTTAACTTTAATTTATTTGAAAGATACAAAAAAAGGATGTGCAGATATGAGTAAAGCCGGTGAGTTGGGTGTTGAAAATGCTTATAATGTTATAAAAAGGTATTGTAATTAGGGCATTTTTCATATACACTGCTCTTTCGGATTTGTAATCCGAAAGAGCAAAGGGTGCAACAACGCAGTCATGCCGAACTCGTTTCGGCATCTCCTGTTTTGAAACAATATCAGCCGTGATTAATATAAAAAGTCATTATAAGGAAATCTTTGAACATGTATGTCTTTTACTTTATCATAAAGTAAATTTCTAAACTCTTCGATGTTAATTTTCTTTTTTGCAGAAATAAATAAGCAAGGTGAGTTATTTTTAGCCATCCAACTTTTTTTAAGTTCTTCTAAGCTGTAATTTTCTCTTTGCTTAGGAGTTAAATCATCATCGTCTTTTTTTATGTAAGTAAAAGCATCAATTTTATTAAAAATCAGATAACTGGTTTTATCGTTTTTGTTAATATCATGAAGTGTTTGGTTAACAATATTTATTTGTTCTTCAAAATTTGGATGCGAAATATCAACCACATGAAGCAATATATCAGCCTCACGCACTTCATCGAGAGTTGACTTAAATGAGACTACAAGATGAGTTGGTAATTTTCTGATAAAGCCAACAGTATCAGATAACAAAAAAGGAAGATTTCCTATCACAACTTTTCTCACAGTTGTATCAAGAGTAGCAAACAGTTTGTTTTCGGTATATACTTCCGATTTGCTCAGTAAGTTCATAATTGTTGATTTACCAACATTTGTATATCCAACTAATGCAACTCTTACTAATTTACCTCTGTTTTTTCTTTGCGTTTCTTTTTGTTTATCAATTTTTTTAAGCTGCTTTTTAAGCCGTGAAATTTTATCACGAATAATTCGTCGGTCGGTTTCTAATTCTGTTTCACCCGGACCTCTTAATCCAATACCTCCTTTTTGCCTTTCAAGGTGAGTCCACATTCGCGTTAATCGTGGTAATAAATATTGATATTGTGCAAGTTCAACCTGTGCTTTTGCATGTGCTGTTTTGGCATGTTTGGCAAAAATATCTAAAATAAGATTTGTTCTGTCGAGTATTTTACAACCAAGACTCCTTTCAATATTACGCAGTTGCGAAGGCGAAAGTTCATCATCAAAAACAACAACATCAATATCATTGTTTTTTACATAGTTGGCAATTTCAATTAATTTTCCTGCACCCACAAAGGATCGCGGGTTTTGTGTCTCTAATTTTTGAGTAAAGAATTTTATTGGTTTTGCTCCGGCAGTTTTTGTTAAAAAAGCTAATTCATCAAGAAATTCTTTAACTTCTCTTTCGTTTTGTTGTTGATTAATTATTCCGATTAATATTGCTCGTTCTTGTTTTTTTTGAAATTCAATTAGGTTTGGCATAAATTAAAAAGAAAAGTTGTGGTTTCTTAAAAAAAAATATGATATTTAATCATACGTAAATTTGAACAATTTGGTTTTATGTTGAAGGAATATATTTTCATTAAAAAACCCTGATTTTAATAAAAAATCAGGGTAATATTTTTTTATTAAATATTCCTAATTAATTTAATTGGAAGTTAATTGGAACAGTAAATGATACTTTTACAGGTTTACCTCTTTGTTTTCCCGGTTTCCATTTGGGTAAATTTTTAATAACTCTAACAGCCTCTTTATCAATAGATGGATCAACTCCACGAACAACTTTTACCTGTTCGATTTTACCTTTCCCGTTTACAACAAATTGAACATATACTTTCCCTGTTATTCCATTTTCTTTGGCAATTTCAGGGTAAACAATATTATTTGCAATATATTTTCTCATCTCATTTGTTCCACCTGGAAATTCCGGCATATTTTCAACAACATAGAAAATTTCAGCTTCTTCTTCTTCATCTTCATCTTCAATGTCAACTGTCTGAATTTCAGTTTCCTGATCAGCTTCTGTGTCTTCAATCTCCAATTCATCATCAATCTCAACATCGTCATCAACAATGTTTAACACCTCAGTTACTTTTGGTGCTGGTGGTGGTGTTTCAGGTTTTGGTTGCTCTTGCCTTGTAACAGGAATAATTTCTTCTTCAGCATCCACATTAGCTAATTCGCCTAATGTGTTTTCAGCTTTTTCAGATGTTGACCAATTAAATGCAAGAAATATTGCAGAAAGAGTTATTACAAATCCGATTTCAAGAAAAAGAATTCTAAATCTTTCTAAATCTACTTTTGGGTTTTTTTTCAGTTCCATTTTTGTTAAAATTTTAGTCCTTAAAAGTAATTATTTCTATTAATAGATTCAAATAAATAATAAAAATTTATCAAAATTATTGTATATGACTGTAAATCAATGATTTCTTATAATTTTTTTACGTTAAAATACTGAATTTGTTTCAAAATATTATAATAAGTTCCAAGTTTTTAAAGTTTATATCAAAAATTATGTTATTTGATGGAATATTTTACACTAGTTTAATCTAAAATTTATTGGAACAGTAAACATTACGTTTACAGCCTGTGTTGTTGTCTTCCGGGTTCCCATCTTGGCAAACTTTTTATTATTCTAATTGCTTCATTGTCGAGAGAAGGGTCTACACCTCTCACAACTTTAACTTGCTCGACAAAACCTTTTTTATTCACTACAAATTGAACATAAACTCTACCTTTAATTCCGTTTTCTTTAGCAATTTTAGGATAAACAACATTTGAGGCAATATATTTTCTCAATTCTTTTATTCCCCCCGGGAACATTGCCTCTTCTTCTGAAGTAAGTAATATAATATTCTCTTTTATTTCAGGTTCAGGTTCCATAGTTACTTCCTGAATTTTTGTTTTTTCGTTGGCTTCTGTATCGTCAACCTCTACTTCATGAATAATTTTCTCAGTATTTTTAACAATGTTTATAACTTCAGACACCTTAATTTGACGGGGAGGTGTTTTTGGTTTTGCTTGTTCCTGTCTTGTAATTGGAATAATTTCTTCTA
The DNA here is from genome assembly GCA_023145555.1 of Bacteroidales bacterium. Lineage (GTDB taxonomy): Bacteria > Bacteroidota > Bacteroidia > Bacteroidales > B39-G9 > B39-G9. The sequence continues at coordinate 1,790 of JAGLDO010000027.1, read as the reverse complement.
CTTCATCAAAAGTAAATAATTCTCCTAGTGTATTATCATTATTATCTGTTGTTGACCAATTAAATGCAAGAAGAACAAATAAAAGAGCTACATTAAATCCGATTTCAAGAAAAAGAAATCTGTTTCTTTCTAAGTTTGCTTTTTTACTTTTTTTCGGTTCCATATCGTTTTAATTTAGATTAAACACTAATTATTTGCATGCTTCTATAATTAAAACGCCTATTTTGTAAGATTTGTTGCCAATTCATCAATGTTTATTCCTGAAAAATTACCGGAACTCATCAATAATAAATTCTTATTTTCGAAATTAATACTCATTAAAAAACTTACTAATTCATCAATATCTGTAAAAATTTTTGAGTTTTTATGATTAAAAGCCTCCTTAACTTGTTTTTTATCTAATTGTTTTAACCTTTTTAGTGCAATTGCTTTTGGATTGAAATAAATAATTGCCAAATCGGCTTTACTCATAGTATCTTTATAATGGGATAAAAAGTTTTCGTTTAAACTGCTATAAGTATGCAATTCCATACAGGCAATAAGTTCTCGTTCAGCATATTGTTGTTTTACTGCTGCTGTTGTGGCTTTTAATTTAGAGGGCGAATGTGCAAAGTCAAGATAAATATTTGTTGAATTTTTTTTTGTTATTAGTTGCAATCTTTTTGATGCCCCTGAAAATTCTGAAACTGCTTTATAAAAATTCTCATTGCTTATTCCTAACCCATTGCAAATAAGTTTGGCACCATTAATATTTTGCATATTGTGTTCACCAAATAGTTGAATTGGTTTTTTTGCACTCTCTGTTATTAATTTTGTTATATTATCTTCAATAATATATTTATGTGCTGAATAAGGAATTTTATTAATATTCTTATTGTTGTTTTTTATTAATTTTTTTAAAACAGGGTCACCATTAAAATAAATTAGTGTTCCTTTTTTTTCAATTGTTTTAATAAAAATTTCGAATTGTTCAACATAGTTTTCAAATGTTGGGAAAACATTAATATGATCCCAGGCAATGCCACTCAAAAGAGCAATGTTAGGCTTGTAAAGATGAAATTTTGGGCGTCTGTCTATTGGTGACGAAAGATATTCATCGCCTTCAAAAACAGCAATTTTTGCTTCGTTCGATAGGCTTACCATAGTTTCAAATCCTTCAATTTGTGAGCCAACCATATAGTCAAAATTTATGTTATTGTATTTTAATACAAACATTATTATTGATGTGATTGTTGTCTTTCCGTGACTTCCACCAATTACGACGCGTGTTTTATTTTTTGTTTGTTCGTAGAGATATTCGGGATAAGAATATATTTTTAAATTTAATTCTTTAGCTTTTATCAATTCAGGATTATCTTCGTGTGCATGCATGCCTAAAATAATTGCATCAAGCTCAGTTGTGATTTTTGACGTGTCCCAACCAATTTTATTTGGCAATAAATTATATTTTTTTAAACGACTTTTCGACGGTTCAAATATTTCATCATCAGAACCGGTTATTGAGTATCCTTTTTTATGCAATGCAATTGCTAAATTATGCATGGCTGTTCCACCAATTGATATAAAATGTACTTTCATATGTTTGTTTTTTTACTTGCACAAAAGTAAGAAGACAAAAGATGAAAGACAAAAGTGTTTGGTAGAAAAAAAATATTATTGATTTCTTTCGATTAATTCCATCTGAAGTTAAAATATAGTTGTTAATTCTAAATTTTGAGACTACTACTAAAACACCTGACAGGTTTGTTTCAATAAAAAATATCGTGGCTAAGTTGCTGATAGTCTGAATA